>JACQCL010000197.1 GCA_016201645.1 Candidatus Rokuibacteriota bacterium | reverse complement strand
GCCGTCTGGGTGACCTGCGCCTTCTGCCGAGGGATCGGCGCGGACCCGAGATATGGAGCCGCCAGCCGCTGTCCGGCCTGTGGCGTCAATCGCATGATCGCGGTGAGGCCGCCGGCGGTAAGCTGTCCGACCTGTGCCGGGTCGGGGCGTGAGGCGGCCGCCCTGCCCTGTGGGTTGTGTGGAGGAGCTGGCGTCGTCTCCGACCGCCATGGCAGTGGGCAATTAGCCAGCGACCCGATGGAGGAGGTTGGATGAAGATCAACTGTCTCTCCTGCGGTCACAAGGTCGACCTGGGCGACTCATATGACGATTACGTGGGCCCGGTGAAATGCCTCGTGTGCGGCGTGATCCTCGAGATCAGGACAGAAGATAGCCGCGTCAAGGCAGTGGCGGTCGCCACGCGGAGCGCGTGAACGCACCGCTGACGGTCAGCACGGAGCCGCGGCCCACGCCGGGGAGGTGCACGAGCAGTGACGAAGCAGGGGTCCACCAAGCAGAAACTGTACCTCTACGCCATCGCGCCGGATTCAAACGGCCGGAGCCTCGGCCCCATCGGCCTCGACGGCGGCACGGTCTACTCGATCACGAACGGCCGGGTCTCCGCCGTGGTCAGCGACGTGCCCGAGAAGCTCCGCCCGGAGCGCCGCCAGCTCGCGGCCCATCTGGAGGTGCTCAAGCGCCTGATGGGGGAGACGGCCGGCATCCTGCCCGTTGCCTTCGGCGTCGTGGCGGATGGCCCCGAGGCGATCCGGAGGATCCTCTCCCGCAACCAGAAGCCGTTCCTTGAACAGTTGCGCCACGTTGCCGGCTTGGTGGAGATGGGTCTTCGGGTCACCTGGGATGTCCCCAACATCTTCGAGTACTTCGTCCAGACGCACCCCGAGCTGCGGGTCGCGCGCGACCGCTTCTTCGGCGGCCACCGCAAGCCCGCACAGGACGACAAGATCGAGCTGGGGCGGCTCTTCGACCGCCTGCTCATGGAGGACCGCGAGGCGCATGCGGAGCGGGTGGTGGAGATCCTGACCCCGCACTGCGTGGAGATCAAACGCAACCAGCCGCGCACCGAGCGCGAGGCGGCCAACCTCGCCTGCCTTGTCGGGCGCGACGGACGGGAACAGTTCGAGGCCGCAGTCTTCGAGGCGGCGAAGCTCTTCGACAACAGCTACGCCTTCGACTACAACGGCCCCTGGGCGCCGCACAACTTCGTAGACGTGACGCTGGACCTCTGACCGGCGCAGCCGAGCGCCCGCAATGCTGCTCGTTGATGACCTGCTCCTGGCGCCGATCCACGGGCTCCTGTGGATCTTCGGAAAGATCCACGACGCCGCTCAGGAGGAGATTGCGGGCGAGGCTGACGCGATCACCGAGGAATTGCGAGAACTCTACATGATGCTGGAGACCGGCAGGATCACCGAGGCGGAGTTCGACGCCCGGGAACGGACGCTCCTCGACCGGCTGGAGGCGGTACAGGACCGGGAATCCGAGCCGGATGAGGAGGAGGACGACGAAGGAGAGGTGGATGACGAAGAGGACGAAGACGCCGGAGAGGAGGAATAGCGGTGGACGCGGCGGGGCCGGCCTTTCTCCGTGACCGCGCCCTGCGCCTCCTCCTCTTCGGCGGCAAGGGAGGCGTGGGGAAGACCACCTGTGCGACCGCGACGGCTCTGAGCCTTGCCCGCCGGAGGCCCGAGTCGTCCTTCCTGCTTGTTTCCACCGACCCGGCCCACTCTCTGGCCGACAGCCTGGCCGGCTCCCCCCTTCCGCCGAATCTGACAATGACGGAGCTCGACGCCGAGGAACGCCTGGCGGCGTTCAAGTCGGCGCACGGCAGGACACTCGAGGAGATCGCGGCGCGCGGGACGTTCCTCGACGACGACGACATTCACCGGTTGCTGGATCTGTCGCTGCCCGGGCTCGATGAGCTGATGGCGTTCCTGGAGATCTCCGGGTGGATCGAACAGGTGCGTTACGCCTGCGTCATCGTGGACACGGCTCCGTGGGGCCACACCCTGCGCCTGCTGGAAATGCCGGAGCTGATCGGCCGATGGCTCGGAGCCCTGGACGCGCTCCTGGCCAAGCACCGGTACATGAAGAAGCTCTACAGCGGCGCCTATCGCCGCGACGAGCTGGACCGCTTCCTGTTGGACCTGGCGGCGTCGGTGGAGCGGATGAAGAAGATCCTGCGCGATCCCGTCCGATGCCGGTTCGTGCCGGTGACGCTGGCCGAGCCGTTGAGCGTCGCCGAGACGGTCGGCCTGATGGACGATCTGGAGCAGCTGAAAATCCCCGTGACGGAGCTTGTCGTCAACCGGCTCTATCCGGACACCGACTGCCCCGTGTGCGCCGACGGCCGCGCCCGCCAGGCACGAGAGGTCAAGCGCATCCACGATCAGGTGTCGGGATGCGTTATCTGGGGCCTCCCGCTCTTCCCTGACGAGGTTCGCGGGTCGGAGCGCCTGGGCGGGCTCTGGGAGGAAGCGGCCGAGCTGTCCGACGTGGCCCAAGTTCCCCGCCGGCCGGGGTCCGCGCCCCCTCGCGTTGACAAGGCCCCGCCGCTCCCTGCTCCCGAGGTGACGCTGCTGATCTTCGCCGGCAAAGGAGGAGTCGGGAAGACCACGCTGGCCTGCGCCACGGCCCTCCGTCTGACCCGCGAGCGGCCGGGCACGGAGATCTTGCTCTTCTCGACTGACCCCGCCCACTCACTCTCGGCCTGCCTGGACCGACCGGTCGGCTCTGAACCCACCCGGCTCTGTCCTGGCCTCACGGCCATGGAGATCGACGCCCGGGCAGAGCTCGAGACTCTGAAACGGCGGTACGCCACCGAGCTGGAGCGGACCCTCGCCTCTCTCTTGCCCAACCTCGACCTGACGTTCGACCGCGAGGTGATGGAGCGAATTCTCGATCTCTCGCCCCCGGGTCTCGATGAAGTGATGGCCCTCTCCCGTGCGATGGAGTTCCTGGGCCGCGGCACGTACCACGTCTTGATCCTCGACGCGGCCCCGACCGGCCATCTGATCCGACTGCTCGAGATGCCGGAGCTGATCGATCAATGGCTCAAGGTCTTTTTTGGGCTCTTCCTCAAGTACAAGAACATCTTCCGATTGCCCGGCGTGTCTGAGAGGCTGGTGGAGCTGTCCAAGGACCTCAATCGGTTTCGATCGTTGCAGACCGATCAGGCTCGGGCGTCCCTCTATGCGGTCACCATCCTGACCGAGATGGCGTACGAGGAGACGAGGGATCTGCTCGCGGCCTGCGAAGGGATGAAGGTCAGCGCCCCGGTGCTCTTTCTCAACCTCGCCACGCCGGAGAGCGAGTGCCCCCTGTGCTCGGCCCTGTGCTGCAGAGAATCGCGCGTCGAAGAGAAGCTCCGGGACGTCTTCCCGGCGGCCCATCAGGCCCTGGTCTACCGGGGCGGAGATCTCCGGGGGATGGACCGGCTCGATGGGCTGGGCCGGGCGTTGTACCGGGCCGGGTGAGAGACATGGCGGGGCGATCACCCGATCCCACGCCGGTGGTCAGCGCCCGCGAGCAAGTCTCGCTGTGCGAGGCGCTCGATCGGGTGCTCAATAAAGGCGCCGTGGTCGTCGGAGAGATCACGATCTCGGTGGCCGACATCGACCTGATCTATCTGGGGCTCCAGGTGGTGCTCACGTCCATCGAGACCGGACGTCGGCTGGCCAGCGGCCCCTGCCGGAAGGCGGACAGCGCCTTCACGGAGGCGACCGATGGGCGCCGTTGAGGGACCGGCGGTGGACTCCCGGGCGATGAGCGAGTTCGCCAGGGTGATGGAGGCCCGCGCGGGGCTCGGGGTGCGGCCGGGCCGACTGAACGTCAAGCAGGATGACGTGAAGAACGGGCTCGGACAACTCGTCTTGACGCTCGTCAAGCTGCTCCACGAGCTGCTGGAAAAGCAGGCGCTCCAGCGCATCGAGGCCGGGTCCCTCACCGAGACCGAGATCGAGCGGCTCGGCATCACGCTGATGAGGCAGGCCCAGGAAATCGACAGGCTCAGGAGGGCATTCAACCTGGAGGACGAGGACCTCACCATCGACCTCGGCCCCCTCGGGAGACTCCTGTAGAGGGGGATGACATGACCATCCAGCGCGCCATCACGCAATCCACGCAAAGCGCGACTCTGGCGGACCTGCTCGAGCGGATCCTCGACAAGGGGATCGTGATCGCCGGCGACATTCGCGTGAGGCTGGTGGAGGTCGAGCTGCTCACGATCCAGATCCGCCTGGTGATCTGTTCCGTGGACAAGGCCAAGGAGATGGGGATGGACTGGTGGGTGAACAACCCGATGTTCAACAGCCACGCCAGGCCGGAGCTCAACGGGGATCACCTGGGCGGGCTTGAAAAACGGCTGGCCGCGCTGGAGGCGGCCTCGACGAGGGGGCCGGCGCCCGGGACTTCGTGAGAACGGGCCCGGGCCCTACCCGCAATGGGGAGGAG
>JACQCL010000204.1 GCA_016201645.1 Candidatus Rokuibacteriota bacterium | reverse complement strand
GGGTGGCCTCTCGGGAGTTGTCCCGCTCGTCCGGATCGAAGGCGGAGAGTGCCGAGACCCCGGTGCGGAGCACCTCCATGGGGATCGTCCGGCGCGGCAGGTCCTTCAGGAGCGCGATGAGCCGCGGGGGAAGCCGCCGGGCGCGGGCCAGCCTCTTCTGATGGGCAGCCAGCTCCTTCTTGCTCGGCAGCGCCCCGTACCAGAGGAGATAAATAACCTCCTCGAAGGTGGAGTGCGCGGCCAGGTCGTCAATGTCGTAGCCGCGGTAGAGCAGCCGCCCCTGCTGGCCGTCGATGAAGCAGATCTCGGAGGTCGCGATGACGAGGTCTTCGAGGCCGGGCTTGATCGGAACTGTCATGATTCTCCTCCGGCGAGCGGCTCAGTCAGCGGCATTGTCCCACAGCCCCCTGCCCTCTTCAAGACATGCACCGACGACAACGTTACTTGCCGAGGCCTTCGAGGAATTTCTTGAGGCGGTCGGGGATCTTCTCCGGCTCGGTGCGGAGGATGCTCGCCGGGAGCACGCGGATCGAGGGGGAGGCCGCGGTGCCGGTCACCTTGGCCTGGATCTGGCCCCGGCCGTGTGTCATCGTGAGGGTGAAGTTCAGCCGCCCGTCCGCGAGCCCGTAGTCGCCGACCGCCGCGATCTTCATGCGCTCGCTCGTGTAGAGGAAGTCCTGCGTCGAGAGACGGCCGTCGGCGATGCGATAGCTGGCCGTGATGGACTGAAAGTCCAGCGGGGACGAGAAGAGCGAGAGAGGCAGGTCCACGTTGAGGACCGAGGAGAGGGCACCGGCGACCCGAACCACACCTCCCAGCAACGCCAGAGCCTCCGGCCCCACGACCTTGCCGGCGCCGATCCTGAGCTGCCCCTGCCCGGCCATCGTGCCCATGAAGCTTCCCGGGCGCCCCGAGATTTCACCGGTGAGATCGAGAGGACCGCTCACGGCATATCCCTCGCAGAGGTAGTCCACGAGGACCGGCGCCAGCGGGAGCGCTTTGATCGTGATCTCCTTCAGGGAGAGCAGCGGCTTCGGCTCCCATGCCAGGTCCAGCGAAAACGTCACGCTCCCTCCCCCGAGGGCCGCCGACAGGGGGCGGCTCGAAAACTGCGTCGGATCGTAGGAGAGCGGAAAGCGCACCGACTCCAGGGTCAGACGGCGCGGCTGGGGCGGCGGGCAGTCGGGCTGCCGCTCCGTCAGCGTCAGGCGCCCTGAGTCGAGCACCCCGGCAATCGCGGGTCTGCCGACGGTGCCCGAGAGCGCGAGTTTGCCCTTCACCGGGCCAGACAGGTCGGGCGAGGGCCCGAGGAGCCAGCCCGTCAGGGCCGCCATATCCTTGGCGTCGAGCAAGATGTCAGCCTTGACCGGCGCAGCCTGCAACATGACCCCGATGAAGGGCGGACCCAGCGTGCCGTCCAGCTTGAGGGACACCGCACCTGGATTGACCTGGGCTTCGCCCTGGATCGCGATGGACGTCTTCTGCCCGAGACCTTCGACGGTGAGCTTCATGCCCTCGACGCGGTAGGTGGTCGCCGGCCCGTTCTGTCGGTGGACCGCATAGGTGAGAGCGCCGTCCACGATCTTGAGGCGCGAGACGACGAGCCCCGCGGCTCCGCCTCCCGCCCCGGGGCCGGCGGGCTTCGCGGCCCCGGCCTCGCCACCGGACGCAGCACCCAGGCTCGCCACGTTCCACCGCCCGGAGGCATCCTGGATCAGCTCCACGCGCGGCCGGTCCAGCGTGAGCTCGGCGAACTCGACCCGCCGGGAGAGGAGCGACGCGAGACGCAGACGGATGCGCCCTTCGCCGACGCTGAGAAACGGGGCGCCGCCAAATCGAGGATCCTCCGCGACCTGAAGGTCCTTCAGGACGACGGCGGGCAGCGGCAGGACGGAGAGCGACAGGGAGGAAAACTTCACCGGCCGGCCCAGGGCCTGAGCGGCCGACTGGGCAACGTAGGCCTGAATCTGCGGGAGGTCGACGAGGTAGGGGACCGCCGCGAGCAGGGCGAGCGCCAGGACCACGAGCGCCCCGACGAGGATCAGGACCCACTTCATGGAATCAGCAAGACCTTGCCCGTCGTCTGGCGGCCCTCCAGTTGGCGGTGGGCCTCGGCCGCCTGGGCCAGCGGCAGTGTCAGGTCAACCCTGAGCTTGAGCTTGCCGCTCTTGATCCAGCCGAGGACCTCGCCGGCCCGCTGGAGCAACTCCTCGCGCGTGGCAATGTGGTGGAACAGGCTCGGGCGCGTGAGGAAGAGCGAGCCCTTCTGGTTAAGGATGGCCGGATCGAAGGGGGGCACCGGGCCGCTCGACTGGCCGTAGAGGACCAGCATCCCGCGCATCCTGAGGCAATTCAGGCTCTTGTCGAAGGTCGTCTTCCCCACGGCGTCGTACACCACGTGGACGCCGGTCCCGCCGGTGATGCGCTTCACCTCGGTCTCGAAGTCCTGCTTGGTGTACCGGATGACCTCGTCGGCGCCGGCCTCGCGCGCCAGCTTCGCCTTCGCGTCCGTGGACACCGTGCCGATGACCCAGGCGCCCCGCATCTTCGCCACCTGGCAGAGGAGGAGCCCCACGCCGCCGGCCGCCGCGTGCACCAGGCACCAGTCGCCCGACTTCAGCGGGTAGGTCGTGTGGGCGAGGTAGTGGGCGGTCATGCCCTGAAGCATCGCCGCGGCGCCGACCTTCCCGTCCAGCCCGTCGGGGAGCTTCACCAGCCGCGCCGCGGGAACGGCAGCGAGCTGGGCGTAGGCCCCGGGCACTCCGGCGTACGCGACCCGGTCGCCGACCTTGACCTCCTTTACTTCCGGCCCGACCGCGGTGACCACGCCCGCCCCTTCCACGCCGATCGTCAGGGGGAGCTGGGCCTTGTAGAGACCAGTCCGGTAATAGACGTCAATGTAGTTGAGGCCCGCGGCCTCGATCTTCACCACCGCCTCGCTCGGGCCCGGCTTCGGATCGGGGACCTCCTCGAGCGTGAGCACCTCCGGCCCACCGTTGGAATGGATGCGAATCGCTTTCATGAGTCCTCCTCGCGCTTGTCAGGTGGGGGTTAGTTATTTGACCAGCGAGCGGAGGAAATTATACATGGCAAAGGCTTCGAGCGCGAACGGGGGAAATCCCAGGTAGCCTAGGACCGGCATCTCGAAGAGCTTGAACTCCCCCGCGTACGGCACCGTGTAGGTCCACTTCGTCAGCGCCCAGTAGTTCCAGAACTCCCAGAGCAGTCCGCAGCAGAGCCCGCTCCCCAAGAGCGCGGCCAGCCTCCGGTAGTCGCCCGCCTCGACCTCGCGGAGCCACGAGGGCGCGCCGCGCCGGTAATTGATCGGTTCGAGCAGGAGGCCGTAGCCGACCCAGACGAGCGGTACCAGCCAGCGGGAGACCACGAGGAGGGGCAGCACCACGGCGATCCCGCCCAGAATGATCGAAGCCGCATGCGCCCGGTGCGGCAGCCTGAGAGGCCGTCGGTTGGAAAGGCCTGCGACCAGCGACGCTTTGAGGGCCTCAGCGGTGAGAAAGAGCGCGGGAAAGATGGTGGCGAACGCCCAGGTGTAGCCGACGAACCGCAGGAGGGGATCGGGCTCCAAATTGTGGTACTGCCACCAGAGCCCCTCGAGGTCGGCTCCGCCCCGCCAGAAGCGCGGCGCATTGTAGAGCTCGAAGAGCCACCAGGAGCCGATCGAGGCGACGGTCACGCCGACCAGCTCCCGGCGCCGTGTGCTCAGATATGATTGCCCAGTCCGCGCCCGGACCAGGCCATCCACGAACAGGATGTACGCCGTCCAGACGAGCGGCGTGAACCACTCGCCGACCCAGCGGTTCCCCGCGAACAGCAGGGCCTCCGCCGCGGCGATCGAAACGAGCCCGACCCAGCCGTGGGGCGGCACGGGCCCTCCGTCCCCTCAGGCCTTGAGCAGCCCGCGCACCTCGTCCACCACCGCCTGGCGCCAGTCCCCCAGGTGCTCGGCTCTCAAGGCCCGGCGCACCTCGAGCATCTTCTTCTCGATGACCTCCGTGACCTTCGGCGGCCGCTCGATGAAGCGGGCGACCTCGTTCATCTTCTCGTCGAAGAAGGCAAAGACCGGGATGGAGCGGTACATTCCCTGGTTCAGGTACTGGTCCATGAGGTCGGGGTTCTTGTCGCGGAGGAACACCCGCATCTCCACGTTGGGATTCCCCTCCACCAGCTTCGCGAGGACGGGGACGTTATAGAGCGCGTCGCCACACCAGTCCTCGGTGATCACCAGCACGTTGAGCTTCTTGCCGAGTCTCTTGAGGGCCTCGCGGTCCTCCGGCCTGATCTTGATCTCCTTCAGAAACTCGAGGAACTTCTCCTTGTTCGTCCCCATCTGGTCCAGGTACTGCTGAAACGTCATCCCCTGCATGAACCGCTCTTTCGTGACCATGATGTTCTCCTATCGCACGGCGGACAGATCAATGGGGAACTTCGCCACCTCGTGCTCGTCCTTGTCCCGAACCACGAGGGTAACCCGGCCCTTTGGGGCCAGGCCGTCGGTCGGAAAGACATACACCGAGCGGGAGAGGAAGCGCCCGTCCTCCTGGCGGAGGGGCGTCCGTTCGTTCTGGACGAAGGAGGGCTTGATCTCGTCCCTGCCCAGGACCAGCAGGACGGCCCGGTACCAGCGGGAAAAATCCGCCTGCCGCCCTCGGAGGGACGCCCAGAAGAAGAGCTTCCCCTGGTGCTCCCTGAGGAGGGAGTCGATCTCCTGGGGCTTCAGCGTCTCGCTCTTGAACGTCGCGTTGCGCGAGGCCTGGACCAACCGGAAAAAGGGCGTCACGACCGTGAGGCTTTCGCCCGACGCGTTGGCGATCTTCCACTCCCGGTCGAAATCCTCCGAGACCACGCTCCGCTGGCCGAACCGGATCGCCTCCTCGGTCTCGCGCGGCGTGAGCGAGAAGGAGGCGGCCGACAGCGGCGCGCCGGCGAACACGCAGCTCAGGAACGCGATGGAAATTAGCGAACCGCGGCGCATGTGGCGCTCATTCTAACACAGCGACGACGACCCGCCGGCCGAACACCTCAGAGTTTAAATTGTTTATTGACTTAACTTCATACCCGCTTTAGAATTAAGCCTGCCATGCCGGAAGAGACGCGAACCGCGGCCGCGACCGGAGGAAGGACCGCGACGCGCACGCCCACGAGGCGCGCCGCCGCGGCTCGTCGCGTGAAAGGTCGCTGGTCCGCCGCCGCCCAGCGCCTCCTGGACCTGCTCAACGCCATGGGCAGCACCACCTTCCGGCAGCTCCTCTGGGGCAGAGCATCCGAGCTGGACCTCACCTTTGCCCAGTCCCAGGTGCTCTCCTACGTCGCCGAGCACCCGGGCTGTCACATGGGGGACGTGGCGAAAGCCTTCCACGTGACGCTGCCGGCGATTACGCACATCGTTGACCGCCTCGAAGAGAAGCAGTTCGTCACGCGCGGCGACGACCCCTCCGACCGGCGCGTTTATGTCTTGGCGCTAACGCCGCATGGGAAAACCCTCGTGGATGAACTGGAGACGATCCGGCTCGGGAGCCTCGAGCGGGTCCTGACGAGGATGTCCGCGGGCGAGCGCCGGCGCCTCATCGCGGGGCTCCAGGCGCTCGTGGACGCCGCGGCAAATACGCCGGAGGAAACGCCCGGGCGAGAGGCGGAGGCGAAAAGCAGCAATGAAAGACGTTGACGCGTTGGCTCCCGAGCGGACCCGCCTCCGCTCCCGCCTCGCGCCGTTCCTCGCCGCGACCCTTCCCCTGCTACTGCTCCTCGCCGGGTGCTCCGACAGGGCGTCCGGCAAGCCGGATAGCGGAGGAGGGCCGGCGGTGCCCGTGACCGTCGCGGATGTCCTCCAGAAGGACGTGCCCGTTCAGCTGCGCGCCATCGGCAACGTCCAGGCGTACAGCAGCGTGTCCGTGCTGTCGCAGATCAGCGGGGAGATCGTCCGCGTCCACTTCGCCGAGGGGCTGGACGTCCGGCAGGGGGACCTGCTGTTCACCATCGACCCCCGCCCCTTGGAGGCCGCCCTCCAGCAGGCCCAGGCCGCGCTGAACCAGCAGCGGGCCCAGTTCCAGCAAGCGGAGGCCAACCTCGCCCGAGACCAGGCGCAGCTGGAAAACGCCCGCGTCCAGGAGCGACGCTACCGGGACCTCGTCGAGAAGGAGTTCGTCGCGCGCGAGCAGTATGACCAGTTCCACACCAACGCCGAGGCCCTCCAGGCGACGGTCCAGGCCGGCCGCGCCGCGGTGGAGAACGCGCGGGCCTCCATTCGGGCCGCCGAAGCCGCGGTGGAAAACGCCCGCGTCCAGTTGAGCTACACGGCGATCCGCTCACCCATGAGCGGGCGCACCGGCAACCTCCTGATCCACCAGGGCAACGTGGTCAAGGCCAACGACGTCGGCAACTACCTCGTCGTGATCAACCAGATTCATCCGATCTACGTGGTCTTCGCGGTCCCCGAGCAATACCTCGCGGACATCAAGCGCTACCGGGCCGCCGGGACCATCAGGGTGGAGGCGTTGAGTCAGGGGAAGGCCCTGGGCCAGGGGCAGGTGACCTTCGTCAACAACACGGTGGATGTCGCGACCGGGACCATTCAGCTCAAAGGGACCTTTCCGAATACCGATAACGCGCTCTGGCCGGGGCAGTTCGTGGACGCGATGCTGACGCTGACGACCCAGCCGAACGCTACCGTCGTGCCTTCCCAGGCGGTCCAAACAGGGCAGCAGGGCGCGTATGTCTTCGTCGTGAAGCCCGATCTCACCGTCGAGCCCCGCCCGGTGGTCGTGGCGAGGACCTTCGAGGGGGAGACCGTCATCGAGCGGGGAGTCACGCCGGGGGAGCGCGTCGTCACCGACGGGCAGCTCCGCCTCTTCCCGGGGGCGAAGGTGGAGATCAAGCCGGCGAGGACGGGATGAATCCGGAGCTGTTCATCCGCCGTCCCGTCATGACCACGCTCGTCATGGCGGCCATCCTCATCTTTGGAGTTATGGCCTTTCGCCTCCTGCCCGTGAGCGACCTCCCCAACGTGGACTTTCCGACGATCCAGGTGTCGGCCAGCCTGCCCGGGGCGAGTCCTGAGACCATGGCCGCGGCCGTGGCAACGCCGCTCGAGCGCGAGTTCACGACGATCGCGGGCGTCGATTCGATGACCTCCAGTAGCGCGCTCGGCCTCACGCAGATCACGATCCAGTTCAGCCTCGACCGGAAGATCGACGGCGCCGCCCAGGACGTGCAGGCGGCCATCACGCGAGCGCAGCGGCTTCTGCCACCCGGCATGCCCACCCCGCCGACGTACCAGAAGGTCAACCCGGCCGATCAGCCGGTGCTCTATGTGGCCGTAAGCTCCCCGACGCTCCCGCTCTGGGTGGTGGACGAGTATGCGCAGACGCTTTTGGCCCAGCGGATCTCCACCGTCAACGGCGTGGCCCAGGTGCAGGTGTTCGGGTCGCAGAAGTACGCGGTGCGCGTCCAGGTCGATCCGACCGCTCTCGCCTCGCGCAAGATCGGCATCGACGAAGTGGAGCAGGCGATCGCCCGCGCCAATGTGAACCTCCCCACGGGAACGCTCTACGGCCCCCACCAGGCGTTCAACGTGCAGGCGACCGGCCAGCTGCTGAACGCCGCGGCCTATCGCCCGCTGATCGTCGCGTACCGGAGCGGCGCCCCCGTGCGGCTTGACCAGATCGGGCGGGTCATCGACAGCGTCCAGACCGACAAGGTGGCCAGCTGGTACAAGACGGACCGGGCCGTGGTCCTGGCGATCCAGCGCCAGCCCGGCACGAACGCCGTCGAAGTGGTGGACGGGATCCGGAAGCTGCTCCCGAGCTTCCGCGCGCAGCTGCCCGCGTCGGTCAACCTCACCACGCTGTACGATCGCTCGGTCTCCGTCCGGGAGTCGGTGCGCGATGTCGAGTTCACCCTCATGCTGACGGTGTGCCTGGTCGTCCTCGTGATCTTTCTGTTCCTGAGAAATCTCTCCGCCACCATCATCCCGAGCCTGGCGGTCCCGATGTCCATCATCGGCACCTTCTCCGCCATGTACCTGCTCGGCTACACGGTGGACATCCTCTCGCTCATGGCCTTGACGCTGTCCGTCGGGTTCGTCGTGGACGACGCCATCGTGATGCTCGAGAACATCGTGAGGCGCATGGAGAGGGGCGAGAGCCGCCTCGAGGCGGCCATCCACGGATCCAAGGAGATCGGGTTCACGATCCTTTCCATGACGCTGTCCCTGGCGGCCGTGTTCATCCCGGTGCTGTTCATGGGCGGGGTGGTGGGACGCCTCCTTCACGAGTTCGCGGTGACGATCGCGGTGGCGGTGCTGGTCTCAGGCTTCGTGTCCCTGACCCTCACCCCCATGGCGTGCAGCCGCTTCCTCAAGCCGCCGGGGGAGACGCACGGGCGCCTCTACAAGGCTCTGGAGAGCGTCTTCAATGCCATGCTCCGCGCCTACGACGGGAGCCTCAAATGGGTCCTCCGACACCCCAGGACCATTATGACCGTCCTCGTCCTGACGTTCGTGCTCACAGCCTACCTGTTCGTGATCATCCCGAAGGGGTTCATCCCGAACGAGGACACCGGGCAGATCTTCGCGTTCACGGAGGCGGCGCAGGACATCTCCTTCGAATCCATGATGCAGCACCAGCGGGCGGTGGCGGAGATCGTCCGACAGGATCCCTACGTGGACACTTTCTTCTCCGGCATCGGCGCGAGCGGGGTAAACATCGTCCCCAACACGGGGCGCATCTTCATGCGTCTCCGGCCGCGCTCCGAGCGTCCGAGCGTGGACGAGGTCATCCAGGAGCTCCGGCCAAAACTGGCGACCGTGCCGGGGATGAAGGTCTATCCGCAGAACCTGCCCACGATCAGGATCGGCGGCCAGCTCACCAAGGCGCTCTACCAGTACACCCTGCAGGATGCCGATCTCGGGGAGCTCAACCACTGGGCTCCCATCCTGTACGAGAAGATCCGGACACTGCCGGGATTCCAGGACGTGAACACCGACCTGCAGTTCACGAGCCCCCAGGTGCTCGTGGAGATCGACCGCGACAAGGCTTCCGCTCTGGGCGTCACGGCCGAACAGATCGAGCGCGGGCTGGCCAACGCGTACGGTTCCCAGCAGGTCTCCACCATCTACACGCCGTCGAACGAATACTGGGTCATCCTGGAGCTGGACCCCCGCTACCAGCGCGATCCCTCGGCCTTGGCGATGCTTTACATCCGCTCCTCCAGCGGCCAGCTGGTCCCCCTGAACGCCGTGGCGAAATTCACGCGGGGCGTCGGGCCACTCACCGTCAACCACCTGGGGCAGCTCCCCTCGGTCACGATCTCGTTCAACCTGAAACCGGGGGTCTCACTCAGCGAGGCCGTGGCGCAGATCGAGAACGTCCGGCGCGAGCTCCGCCTCCCGGTGACGCTCAACGCGAACTTCCAGGGCACCGCCCAGGCATTCCAGGCGTCGCTGGCAGGCCAGGGGCTCCTCCTGCTCGTGACGATCCTGGTCATCTACATCCTCCTGGGGGTTCTCTACGAGAGCTTCGTCCACCCGCTGACGATTCTCTCGGGCCTCCCGTCGGCAGGCGTCGGGGCGCTCCTGACCCTCCTGCTCTTCCGCTCCGAGCTGAACGTCTACGGCTTCGTCGGGATCATCCTTCTGGTGGGGATCGTGAAGAAGAACGCGATCATGATGATCGACTTCGCCTTGGAGGCGGAGCGCGCGGGTAAGCGCCCGGCCGAGGCCATTTACGACGGGTGTCTTCTCCGCTTCAGGCCGATCATGATGACCACGATGGCCGCGCTCATGGGCACGCTCCCCATCGCCCTGGGCATCGGCGCCGGCGGCGACTCGCGCCGGCCGCTCGGGCTCGCGGTGGTGGGCGGGCTGCTCCTGTCGCAGCTGCTGACCCTCTACATCACGCCGGTGCTCTACATCTACATGGAGTCGTTCCAGGAATTCCTGCGGGCCCAGGGGCAGGCGCTCCGCCGGCGCCTCAATCCTCGCCGAACCGCCACACCCTAGGGAAGGTTGCCGACCGTCACGGAGGAGAAGCCGGTGGGGTCGAGGTACCGCCGCGCCACCCGCTGAATGTCCCGAGCCGTCACCTTCTCGATCCCCTGCTTGTACCGGACCGGATAATCCAGCCCCAGCCCCAGCTCCTCCACGGTCTGCAGGAGGCCCGTCACTTTCGCGGTCGTGTCCAGCCTCAGGAGGAAGCTGCCGATCAGGTAGTCCTTGGCCAGCGCCAGCTCGTTTAGGGCGACGGGCTCGCTCCCCAGGCGCACCATCTCCTCGCGCACCAGCCGCGTGGCCTCCCCCACCCCGTCGGTCCGCGTCTGGAGGCTCACGATGAACGAGGCGCCGAACCGTCCCACGCCGACGTGGCTGGACACGTCGTAGGCGAGCCCGCGCTCCTCGCGCACGCGCGTGTAGAGCCGCGAGGTGGACCCGCCGCCCAGGACGTAGCTCGCCACCACCAGCGGATAGAAATCCGGGTGCCCATGGCCCACGGCCGGACGACCGAGCAGGACCGTGGCCTGGGTGAGCTCGCGCTGGATGGTCTGGGAGCTGACGGGTGGCGACACCGGCGTCCGAGGCGGCTTCCGGAGAGCTTCCCGCGGCGCCTTCCACGCGCCGATCCTCCGCACGATCTCCTGCCTCAGTTCGTCAGCCTTGACGTCGCCCGCGGCGACCACGATGACGCCATCGGGACGATAGTGCTGGCGGTAAAAGGCAACCACCTGGTCCCGCGTGAGTTTCCCCACGGCCTCGACGCTCCCCGCCACCGGGTGACCGTAGGGATGCCCCGGATACAGCAACGCTCCCAGCGCACGGGCGGCGACATTCTCGGGATTCTGCTCCGAGCGGCGGATCGCCGCCTGGATCTCCTTCACCTTCCGTCCGAGCTCTGCCTCGGGAAACGCGGGCTGGGTCAGCACCTCGAAGAGGAGATCAAGCCCGAGGCCGAGATCTTTCCTGAGCACCGAGAGCGTCACCGTCGCGCCGTCGCGCCCGGCCCCGGACTCGAGACTCCCCCCGACGAATTCGATGGCCTCGTCCAGAGCGGGACCGGTCCGCTGAGCGGTCCCCCGGGTCAGCATCTCGGCGGTGAGGTTGGCCAGCCCCGGGGCGTCGGGCGGGTCGAAGGCCGAGCCGGCCGGCAGATACACGTGGACGACGACGAGGGGGATCGCGGGCCGCTCAGACACCAGGAGGACAGGGCCCTCAGGGAGGACGAATCGCTGGGCGGGGAGCGGCGCGGCCCCGAGTGTGGGGAGAGCCAGGAGCAGCGCCAGGAGGGAGGCGGCGAGCCGTCTCATCAGTCGAGCTGCTTTCTGAATCGCAGAACGGACAGCGTGAAGACCACCGCACCGAAGGCCACAAGCGGGAGGAGATTGGGCCAGAGATAGTCCAACCCCACTCCCTTCAGGATAATGCCGCGCACGATCCTGAGGTAGTAGGTCAGCGGGATGATGTGCGCCAGGTATTGGGCGGCCCGGGGCATCCCCTCGATGGGGAAGAGGAGGCCGGAGAGGTAGATGGACGGCAGGAACGTGAGGAACGACAGCTGCATGGCCTGGGGAACCGTCCGGGCCGCGGTGGAAACGTAGATCCCGATCCCGAGCGTCCCCATCATGAAGACGAGCGAGAGAACGTACAAGAGCGCGAGGCTGCCGCGAATCGGCACGTCGAAGATGAAGTGGGCCACCAGGAGCGCCATTGTCACCTGGCCGTAGGCTACCAGGAGGTTCGGGATGATTTTTCCGAGCATCAGCTCCCAGCGCCGGATGGGGCTCACGATCAAGGCTTCCAGGGTCCCCTTCTCCCGCTCTCGCACCACGGTGACGGCCATGGCGGTAATCGTCGTCTGCATGAGAAGGGCGCCGATCAGCCCCGGGACGATGAAGATCGCGCTGACCAAATCCGGGTTGTACCAGGCGCGCACGCGGAAGTCCACCGGCGTCTCGTCGCGCTGGAGAAGGGCGGTGCCCTCGAGGCGCCGCGTCAGGATGCGAAGGGCGAGATCGGCCCCCAGCGAGCTGGCAGAGTTGATCGCGGAGGTCGCGACCATCGGATCGGAGGCGTCCACGATCACCTGAATGTTGGCGGCCTGGCGGGAGAGCTGCTTGGCGTAGTCAGGCGGGATCACCACCCCGACCTTCGCGCTCCCGTCATCGATCAACCGCCGCACTTCCGCATGGCTCCGCGCCCAGTAGCGGATGTCGAAGTACTGGCTGTTTTGGAACGCTTCCAGGAGTTTCTGCGCCTCCACGCTCCCGGACTGTTCGAAAACGGCGGTGGGGATGTGCTTGACGTCGGTGTTGATCGCCCAGCCGAAGATAAAAAGCATGGCGACCGGCACGAACAGAGCCAGCGTCACCGCAAGCGCGTCGCGCCGGAGGTGGATGAATTCCTTGGCAATCATCCCGAATAGTCTGGATCCCATCGGCTAAACCGCTCTCAGCTGCTCGCGCAGCCGGATCTTCCGCTCCTTGTCCACGAAGGAGACGAACAGGTCTTCCACCGAGGGCTCCACCTCATGGGCCCGGACGACCGACAGGCCCTGGCGCTTGAGATAGGCGGCGACATCGTCCGCCGTTCCTCGCTCGTCAGCCAAAACGAGGCGCAGCCGGGACCCGATGCGGGTCACGTCCTCCACCGCCTCCCATTCGCCGAGCAAGTCGCCGGCCCGGCGGAGATCGTCCACTTCCACTTCCACCACGGGCTTCCGGAACGTCTCGCTCTTGATGGAGGCCGGCGTCCCCTGGGCGATC
>JACQCL010000213.1 GCA_016201645.1 Candidatus Rokuibacteriota bacterium | reverse complement strand
TCCCGCACCTGTTTGACCCGTACTTCACGACGCGCCCGGGCGGCGTCGGGTTGGGACTGGCCATCACCCACCGCATCGTCGAGGGGCACCAGGGGACGATTGATGTGGAGAGTGAGGTCGGGAAGGGCACTGTCGTGATGGTCCGCCTCCCACTGGAAGCCGTTCCAGTCCTCACGCCCTAGGAGGGGTGATGGGCGCCCGCGTGCTGATCGTGGACGATGAGCTGAACATCCGGACCGCGCTGGCCAGGATCTTGGAGAAGGCTGGGTATGAGGTCACCGGAGCAGAGAGCGGCGACCTGGCCTTGCGGCTTCTCCACGAGACCCCGTTCGACCTCGTCGTGACCGATCTGAAGATGGTCGGCGCCAGCGGGATGGAGGTCCTCCGGGCGGTGAAGCAGCCCCAACCGGAGACCGAGGTCATCCTCCTCACGGCCTACGGCACGATCGAGAGCGCGGTGGAGGCGATCAAGTTGGACGCTTACGACTACCTGACGAAGCCCGTCGATCCGGAGCGACTCACCCACGTCGTGGGCAAAGCCTTGGAGCACCGGGCCCTCCGGGCGGAGGTGCGGCAACTCCGCGAGCAAATCACCGTCCGAGAAGCCTTCCAAAAGATCGTGGGTCGAAGCCTTCGGATGCGAGAGGTCTATGAGCGGGTCGGCCAGGTCGCGCCGACCCTCGCGACCGTGCTGATCATGGGCGAGTCAGGCACGGGCAAGGAGCTGGTCGCGCGGGCGCTCCACGGCCGGAGCCCCCGCAAGGGGGGACCCTTTGTGGTCCTGAACTGCGGGGCCCTCCCGGAGAGCCTGCTCGAGTCCGAGCTGTTCGGCTACGAACGGGGAGCCTTCACGGGAGCGCTCGCCACCCGGGTCGGGCGGATCGAGCAAGCCGACGGGGGCACGCTGTTCCTCGACGAGGTCGGGGAGATGAGTCCCAAGACTCAGGTCGACTTCTTGCGGGTTCTGCAGGACCGCGAGTTCCGACGTCTGGGCGGGACCCATCCGATTACGGTGGACGTCCGCTTCATCGCTGCCACGAACAAAAAACTCGAGGAGGCGGTGAAAGCGGGAGCGTTTCGCGAAGACCTCTACTATCGTCTCGCCGTGATTCCGATCGGCCTGCCACCGTTGCGTGAGCGGACGGAGGATATCCCACTCCTGGCGATAGCCTTCATCCGGGAGTTCTGCGTGCAGTATGGGCGCGAGGAAAAGTTCCTGGCCCCCGCGACCCTTCAGGCCCTGCGCGAGTACTCCTGGCCGGGGAACGTCCGGGAGTTGAGGAACCTGATCGAGCGACTCGTCGTGACCGTGAAGGAGCGGACGATCCGGCCCGTGCACCTTCCCTCCACGATTTTCACTGGAGACCGGCCGGAGCGAAGCATTACCGTCCCTTTGGGAATGCCGCTCCAGGTGGTGGAGGAGCAGCTCATCCGGAAGACCCTCAGCGAAGTCACCTCCCACCGGGAGCAAGCGGCGAAGATCCTGGGGATCAGCCCTCGCGCCCTCCACTACAAGCTCCGGCGGTACCGGATCGAGTAGCCGTCCCGCGCCGGGTGCAGAGCGCCCGGTGAGGGACGATTTCCTTTGATATTTCGATACGCTGCGTCTTTTTCTCTGTGCGCGGCACCTCGTTTCGGTTGTTTGGGGTGCAAGTTTTGCAGTCTTTCTAGACGCCAGAGTTGCAAAATAATTACCGTCCAAGCGCGTCCCGGCCCAATCCCCCTGAAAATGTGGCCTAATCTGGAAGGTTCCAGTCCGGCATGTAATTTGCCGGGCATTACATGTAGGTATGGCTTTTATCCTTCGCATTTATCAGCTCACATCAGGGCAAGAGCCGGAGGGGGTCGAATCCCTCAAGGCGCTCGCCGCGGCGCTCACGCAGCGCGCGAAGGCGCGGGTGGTGCTGTGTCGCCAGGTCAACGACTCTCGTCAGGTTCTGTGGGTTGGAGATGCGGGCAGCGAAGCGGCATTGGAGCGCGGCCGTAGGGCGGACGTGCCGGAGCCCTCCGCGGACGGCCTGTGGACGGCCTCCCCTCCCCTGGCGCTCGGGTTCATTGACGAGTTCTACCATTCCCCGCCTCGTCCCTACCAGGTCTGGGCGCTGGAAGTTCGGGTCCCTCCGGAGCAGCAGCTTCAAGCGTTGAAGGACCTGCTTTCTCTGTCACGGGCAGCCCGTCGCGATCCCCGCGCGTCGGGGTTTTCTTTGTATCGGGGTCTCGATGCGCCGGGCGTATTCGTTGGCTTTCTGGCTCTGGGGTGGGGCGCCACTCCCACGAGCCTCCTCTGCAACGGGCTGGTATCTCCAGCAGTGAGCGAACGCATCGCGGGGGCCGGCCTCTGGCGTCCCCTTGCTCTGATCTGCGAACTGGACGGCGCTCGAGCCGCCGAGCGCGCGGCGGGCGATGGCCGGACGATCTCCCCTCCGCCGTTCTGGGCTCGAAGCCGCCTGTCTGCCCCGGAGGACTCGCTGGGACTCCAGTTCACAGGGAGGGATTTCGCATAAGGCGTCGGGCCTCGAGCCGGTTGGTGACGGTCGGCGTCGTGGTCATGGCGCTGGTCATGGTCTCCGGTTGCGCTAAGAAGCCGGTCTCCTCTGTGGCCGCCACCCCGGCGGCGACGCCAGGAGGCGCTGTGTCCGCGGGCACGATGCCCCCGACCCGCCTGGGGCTCCGCCAGGGAGCACGACTCGCCCTACCGTTGAGGTCGTGCCGCCCTCCCCCGCGACCTTCCGAGATCACCCCGCGCTTCAGGACATCTACTTCGATTTCGACAGGACGGAAATCCGCGAGGACGCGGCCCCCATCCTGGACCGCAACATCCAGTGGCTCAAGGACCGTCCTTCGGTGAAGGTCCTGATCGAGGG
>JACQCL010000212.1 GCA_016201645.1 Candidatus Rokuibacteriota bacterium | reverse complement strand
TGGAATCGTGGTCGAAGAGACCGAGGACGACCCCTTCGTTCGCGGGCTCGGCGAGTGGGGAACAGATCTGGAGACCCACGCGTCCCGGATCTACGACACTGGCGGGACCGCCGGGATCGCCGCCCTCCAACACCTGATCGAGCCTCGGGTCAACGTCACCTGGATTCGGGGCGCGAACCAGGACGGGATCCCCCAGTGGGACCCCGGGGGAGGCACCGTGAATGCCTTGTCCGCACCCCTGGCCGATCTGGGGATTGACCGCATCGGGCGGATCAGTCGGGCCACGTATTCGCTCACGAACCGGATGAACGGGAAGACGGTGGCTGGGGAAGGGCAGGAGCCGGTCCGGTGGGAACTGCTCCGCTTCGTCCTGGCCCAGACGTACGACCTGCCTCCCAACGACACCTCCCAACAGTTGGGCAACCTGACGGGCGACCTGCTCGTCCAGCCCAACCAGTATTTCCGCCTCCGGGGAGACGCTGCCTATAACGTGTACGGAAAGGGCTTTCAGAACTTCAACACCGACATCTCGGCCTCGATCCGCGACGTCACCGCCACAGCAGGCACCCGGTTCGACAATCAGGCTAAGATCGAGTTCGTGAGGGGAGAGGTCCTGGCCAAGCTCACCCGCACCCTCGATGTTCACGGCTCCACCCACTGGGACGTCAGGAGCGGCAGGCTAGTGGAGTCGCGGCTTGGCATTGATGTCCACTGCCAGTGCGCGTCTGTCAGCGTGGAACTGATTGACCGATCCGGGGTCGGCCTGGCGCGGAATGAGCAGGAGGTCCGTTTCTCAGTGAACCTTCTGGGGCTGGGGCAGGTGGGGACCAAGACCGGCCTCGGCGCGGTCCGATGATCCCGCAGATCGATCTCACCCGCCAGCACGCGGCGCTGCGGAAGGAGCTCCTCGAGGCGGCGGAGCGCGTCCTGGCATCGAGCCGCTTCATTCTGGGGTCTGAGGGCGAAGCACTGGAGGCCGAGGTGGCGGCGCTCTCAGGCGTCCGCCACGGGGTGGGCGTGGCCTCGGGGACCGATGCGCTCCACCTGGGGCTCCGGGCCCTGGACGTGGGGGCCGGGCGATGAGGTGATTACGCCGGCCTTCTCCTTCGTCGCCTCCGCCTCCGCCGTCCTCCACGCGGGGGCGCGGCCGGTCTTCGTGGATATTGATCTCGACACATTCACGCTGGATCCGGCTCAGGTCGAGCGGGCGATCACGCGGTGCACGAAGGCGATCCTCCCCGTTCACCTCTACGGCCATCCGTGCGAGATGGGCCCCCTCATGACCATCGCGCGCCGCCACGGGCTGGCCGTGATCGAGGACGCGGCGCAGGCGATCGGCGCCTCCTACGCCGGTCGCCCCGTCGGGAGTTTCGGCGACCTGGCGTGCCTCTCCTTCTATCCGACGAAGAACCTCGGCGCCTGCGGCGATGGGGGGATGGTGGTCACGGATCGGGAGGAGCTCGCCGAGCGCGTGAGGCGGCTCAGAAACCACGGCTCGCGGGCGAAGTACCAGCACTCGGAGCTCGGATATTCGAGCCGCCTGGACGAGCTCCAGGCCGCGCTGCTCAGGGTGAAGCTCCGCCACCTGCCCGCCTGGACGGCGGCGCGCCGCAGGCTGGCGGCCCGTTATTCCGCCCTGCTCGCGGCGCTGCCGCTGACCCTCCCTCACGAACGGCCGCCGGCGATGCACGTCTATCATCACTACACGGTCCTCTCCCCCTGGCGCGACGACCTCGCCAAGGCCCTGGTGGACCTCGGGGTCGGCACCGCGCTGCACTATCCGCTGCCGATTCCGGGGCAGCCGCTCTTCAGGAACCTGGGTGGTCCCGCCCAGGCCGAGTGTCCACGGGCGTGGCAGGCCTCCCGCGAGGTCCTCTCGCTTCCGTGCTTCGCCGAGTTGACGGTTGCCGAGGTCGAGACGGTGGTGAGAGCAGTCAGTCAGGCAGTGAATCGGATCGGGTAGAATGGAGCCATGAGCCAGCACAGCGACAGGTTGCGTCAGGCTCTCGAGCAGCGCTCGGCGCGAGTCGGCATCATCGGCCTCGGCTACGTGGGTCTTCCGCTGGCCGTCGCCTTCGGGAAGGCGGGCTTCTCCGTGATCGGCGTTGACGTGGATGCCGACCGTGTCGCCCGGCTTCGCCTGGGGGAGAGCCCGGTGGAAGACGTCGGGAGCGATGAGCTCGCCACGCTGGTGGCCGCATCCAGGCTGGCCATCACCACCGACACCTCCGCGCTGACTGCTGCCGACGCGATCCTCATCTGCGTGCCGACGCCCCTGGGAAAGTCGAAGGAACCGGACATTTCCCACATCGTCGCCGCCGCCAACGCGGTGGCGTCCATCCTGCGCCCCGGCCAGCTGGTCGTTCTCGAGTCCACCACGTACCCCGGCACGACGGAGGAGGTGCTGCTTCCGCGCTTTACGGCCCGGGGACTCGCGGCCGGCGAGGAATTTTTCCTCGCCTTCTCGCCCGAGCGCATTGACCCGGGCAACAAGCGCTTCGACCTGCGCCAGATCCCGAAGATCGTCGGCGGCATCACGCCCGCCTGCGCGGAGCTGACGCGGCTCCTCTACACCCAGATCATCGACCGGGTCGTGCCGGTTTCGGGCCCCCAGACGGCCGAGATGGTCAAGCTCTTCGAAAACATCTTCCGGAGCGTCAACATCGCGCTGGCGAACGAGCTGGCGATCATGTGCCGGCGGCTCGGGATCTCGGTGTGGGAAGTCATCGAAGCGGCCGCGACCAAGCCTTTCGGCTTCTTGCCGTTCTACCCGGGCCCCGGGATCGGCGGGCATTGCATTCCGGTGGATCCGTACTATCTCTCCTGGAAGGCGCGCCTGGCGGGCTACGAGCCCAAGTTCATGGCCTTCGCCGACGAGATCAACCGTCAGATGCCAGCTTACGTCGTCCAGCTCGCGACCGATGCCCTGAACGAGCGGGGACGAGCGGTCCGGGGAGCAAAGATTTTGGCGCTCGGCGTCGCCTACAAGGCGGGAGTGGGAGATGTGCGCGAGTCGCCGGCGCTGGAGATTCTCGAGACCCTTCTCGCCAAGGGCGCTCGGATCTCGTACGTGGATCCCCACGTCCCCCGGCTCACCCTTGGCCAGCACCAGCTCGTGGCCGTCCCCTGGCAGAGCGCGGATCTGGCGTCACAGGATCTCGTCCTCGTCCTGACCAACCATCCGGAGTTTGACATGCGGCGCGTCGGCGGTGAGGCGCCGCTGGTGGTGGATACCCGCAACGCCACCGGCTTTCTCGGGCCTCAGCCGCACATTATCCGGCTCTAGAGGATTCCGTTGGGGGCCGCCTCTTCGACGGCTGTCGAGTCGCGCGATGCCTGAGCCGGTAAGGGCCCGCTTCGCGCCGAGTCCCACGGGGCACCTCCACGTGGGGGGTGCCCGGACGGCGCTCTTCACCTGGCTCTTCGCCCGGCACCACCGCGGCGTCTTCATCCTCAGAATCGAGGACACGGACCGCTCGCGCTCGACCGAGGAGTACATCGCGTCGATCC
Organism: Candidatus Rokuibacteriota bacterium; assembly: GCA_016201645.1. Lineage (GTDB taxonomy): Bacteria > Methylomirabilota > Methylomirabilia > Rokubacteriales > CSP1-6 > JACQCL01. Next base: position 2,962 of record JACQCL010000212.1, on the reverse strand, counting down.
TCGAAGCCCTGCGCTGGCTCGGGTTGGACTGGGATGAGGGGCCGCCGACGCCCGGGTACCGCCAGACCGAGCGGCTGGAGATCTACAAGGCCCACGCCGAGCGCCTGCTGGCGGAGGGCAAGGCGTACCGCTGTGCCTGCCCGCCTGAGGAGCTGGAGGCCGCGCGCGCGGCCGCTCAGGCCCGGGGGGAGACCTTTCGCTACTCAGGCAAATGCCGGGACCAGAACGTTGCGGCGGACGTCCCTCACGCGCTCAGGCTGAAGATCCCGCGCTCGGGACAGACCGTGGTGCAGGACCTGATTCACGGGAGAGTGACCTTCGACCACGGCCAGCTCGACGACTGGATTCTCGTCCGGACCGACGGCAGCCCGACGTACAACTTCTGCGTGGTCGTGGACGACGTGACCATGAAGATCACCCACGTCATTCGCGGCAACGATCATCTTTCGAACACGCCGAAGCAGATCCTCTGCTACCACGCCCTCGGGTATCCCGTCCCGGCGTTCGCCCACATCCCGATGATCCTGGGGCCGGACCGGAGCCGGCTCTCCAAGCGCCACGGCGCCACCTCGGTCCTCGCGTTCAAGGAAGAGGGGTTTCTCCCGGAGGCCATGGTCAACTACCTGGCGCGACTGGGCTGGTCTCACGGGGATCAAGAGATCTTCTCGCGCGAGGAGTTGATCGAGCACTTTGACCTGGCCAAGGTAGGGCAGGCCGGCGCCGTCTTCGACCGGGCGAAGCTCGAGTGGCTGTCCAACCACTGGATGCGCCAAGCACCAGGAGAGCGGTTGGCCCACGATTTGGCATCCTACATGGAGCGCAGGGGCATTCCTGTGCCGTCAGACCGAAGGTGGTTGGCCCAAGTGGCGGATAGCCTAAAGGAAAGGGCCAGCACCCTGCGCCAGATGTTTGAGATGGGGGTGTTCTACTTTGCCGAGCCGGCCAATTACGATCCTCCGGAGATCGTGGCGAAGTTCTTCACGCCCGAGGCCATCCCGCGACTCGCGCTCTTGATCAAGCGCCTGGAGGCTCAGGAGGCGTTCGAGCCCGACGCGCTGGAGAGCCTCTACCGCGGCCTCGTCGCCCAGTTGGAGCTGAAGCTGGTGGACCTGGCCCAGCTCACACGGATCGCGCTGACGGGCAAGACTGTGAGCCCGCCCATCTTCCAGGTGGCGGCCATCCTGGGTAAAGAGCGGACCCTCGCCCGCCTCAAGAAGTGCCTGGCGGTGATCGAGGGAAAGGCCTGAGGGGCTGACGCCATGCTCATCCTGGTGCTCTTCGGCGGGATGGCGTTGCTGCTCTACGGAATCCAGCTCGTGGGTGAGGGATTCCAGCGGGCGGCGGGCGGCCGGCTCCGCTACCTCTTGACCCACCTGACCCGGAACCGATTCACCGCGCTCCTCTCGGGCGCGGCGGTCACCGGGATCATCCAGTCCTCCTCGGCGACCACGGTGATGCTGATCGGCTTCGTCTCCGCCGGCCTCATACCGTTCTCGCAGACCATGGGGGTGATCCTGGGGGCGGACATCGGCACGACGTTCACCGTCCAGCTCATCGCGTTCAAGATCACCGACTACGCGCTCCTGCTGGTGGGCCTCGGGTTCAGCGGCATCTTCCTCGGCAAGCGGCGGGTCGTGAAAGATCTGGGGACGGCCCTCCTCGGGTTCGGGCTGATCTTCCTGGGGCTCAAGGTTATGGTGGAGGGCATGGCGCCGCTCAAATCGAGCCACCTGGCCCAGCAGATCCTCGTGACGCTGGCCGGGACCCCGCTGGCGGGAATCCTCACCGCCGCGTTCTTCAGTGGGCTGGTCCAGTCCTCTGCGGCCACCATTGCGCTGGCCATCACGCTGGCCGGCGAGGGGCATCTTCCCCTGAGCGGCGCGGTCGCCATCGTCCTGGGCGCCAACATCGGCACCTGCGCGGCCGCGCTCATGGCGTCCATGGGCGCGCGCCCGGATGCCAAGCGCGTGGCGGCAGCCCACATCGCCTTCAAGGTTCTCGGCGTGCTGCTGATCTTCCCGTTCATTGATCCCTTCACGGGCTGGATCGCCACCACGGCGGGTGACGTCGGCCGCCAGATTGCCAATGCTCACACCGTCTTCAACGTCGGGATCAGCGCGCTCTTCCTGCCGTTCCAGAACATCGCGGCGCGGCTGATCGTCACGCTGGTTCCCGAGGAGGAGGAAGGTGACAACCCGTTCAAGACGCGCTACCTGGACGAACGCTCCCTGGACCAGCCGGCGCTGGCCATCGGCCAGGCCACGCGCGAGGCGCTGCGGATGGCCGACGTGGTGCAGGGGATGCTGCGGGACGCGATGACGGTCTTCCGCACGGACAGCCAGGAGCTGCTCGAAAACGTGGAGCAGCGCGACGACCAGGTGGACTTCCTCGAGCGCGAGATCAAGCTCTTCCTCACGCGCCTCGGCCGGGAGACCATGTCGGCGGACCTCTCCCGTCGGGCGGTCGCGCTGCTGACGTTCAACGGAAACCTGGAAAACATCGGCGACATCGTGGACAAGAACCTCATGGACCTGGCCCGGAAGAAGCTCTACCAGGGACGGCGCTTCTCGGGAGCGGGGGAGGCGGAGATCATGGAGTTTCACGCCCTTGTGGCCAAGAACCTGGAGCGGGCCATTGCGGCCTTCGCGGCCACTGACCGGACCCTGGCCCAGGAGGTGCTCGATCAGCGGCCGGTCGTCCGCCAGCGAGAGCGGGAGCTGCGTGAGTCCCACCTCGCTCGCCTGCGCGCCGGGTTGTCCGAGTCCCTCGAGACCTCGGAGATCCACCTGGACGTTCTGACGAACCTGAAGCGCATCTCCTCCCACGTAACCGCCCTCGTCTTTCCCATCCTGGAGGAGGTCTAATGAGATCTCCAACCCCCATGGCGCAGGAATGCGAACGCGAGCTGCGGCTAGTGGCGCTGGCGTGGAGGCCCGCGCGAAGTAAACATAAAGCCCCTTGT
>JACQCL010000195.1 GCA_016201645.1 Candidatus Rokuibacteriota bacterium | reverse complement strand
TCGGCCATGGAGATCCCTGTGTCCACAGCGAGCCCTTCGACCTGGTGGAACATCGGCGAGTGCGTGATGTCCGCATCGCGGCGATAGACCTTTCCGGGGCAAATGACCCTGACTGGCGGAGGCTGGACCTTCATGACGCGGACCTGCACCGGGGAGGTGTGAGTCCGGAGCAGCACGTCGTCCGACACGTAGAAGGTGTCCTGCATGTCTCGGGCCGGGTGATCCTTGGGGATGTTCAGCGCCTCGAAGTTGTAGAAGTCTGACTCGACCTCCGGCCCCTCGGCGACGGCAAAGCCCAGGCCCTGAAAAATCTCGATGATCTCGTCCTGCACGAGGGTCAGCGGGTGAAGCGTGCCCGTCGGCGGACGGCGTCCTGGCAGAGTCAGATCGATCCGCTGAGAGGCCAGCTCCCGGCGGCGTTCGGCCGCCTTCACCTCGGCCAGCCGCTGGCCGAGCAGACTCTCGATCTCGGTCTTGGCCTGATTGGCCTGGCGTCCGACTTCGGGGCGCTCGGAGACGGGGAGCGAGGGGAGCGACCGGAGGAGGCGTGTGAGGACCCCCTGCCGGCCAAGGTACTTCACGCGGACCTGCTCGAGGTCGGCGCTGGACTGGGCCCGGGCCAGATCGGCGCGGGCCCCCTTCAGAACCTCGGCGACCCGCTTATCTGCCACCCTGGGCCTTCGCCGTTTCGGCCAGCTTGGCGAACGCCGCCGGGTCCTTCGTCGCCAGCTCGGCCAGAATCTTCCGGTCCAAGGCGACGCCGGCCTTCTTGAGCCCGTTCATGAGAGATGAGTACGACAGCCCCAGGGCCCGGGCGGCGGCGTTGATCCGGATGATCCAGAGCGACCGGAACCGGCGTTTTTTCTGCCGGCGGTCCCGATACGCGAAGACGCCGGCGCGAAGGACCGTCTCCTTGGCCGTCCGGAAGAGGCGATGCCGCCCCCCCACGTATCCCTTGGCCTGCTTGAGGACCTTCTTGCGGCGGCGGGCTTTTCTCGGCCCGCCCTTGGCTCGTGGCATGTTTCAGCTCCTTTGCGGTCAGAGATAGGGCAGGAGGCGTTTGATCCGGCGCGCGTCTTCCTTGGACACCAGGCTGGCCTTCCGGAGCCTCCGGCGTCGCTTCGGCGACTTCCACTCCAGCAGATGACTCTTCCAGCCCTTCCGGCGTTTGATCTTTCCGGACGCGGTGGCCTTGAACCGCTTGACCGCGCCCCGCTTTGACTTCATCTTTGGCATGAGGAGGCTCCCCTATTTTCGAGTCTTCGGAGAGAGGATCATCGTGAGCATCCGCCCCTCCATCTTCGGATGGTGCTCGATCACGGCGAGGTCCGAGACGGTCTGAGCCATCCGATTGAGGATCTTCCAGCCGAGCTCGGTGTGGGCCATCTCCCGTCCCTTGAACCGCACGGTCACCTTGGCCTTGTTGCCGTCCTCGAGGAAGCGCCGGATGTGTTTGGCCTTGAAGTCGAAATCGTGGGCATCCGTCTTCGGCCCCATCTTGACTTCCTTCACCTGGATGATCGTCTGTTTCTTGCGCGCCTCTTTCTGCCGCCGGGCCTGCAAGTACTTGTACTTCCCGAAATCCATGATGCGGCACACGGGCGGGTTGGCCTCGGGGGCGACTTCAACCAGATCCAGGCCGTGCTGCGCCGCCTGCTCCAGCGCCTGGCTCAGGGGCAGGACGCCCAATTGCTCACCTTCCGGGCTGACGACCCGGACCTCCCGGACTCGAATGCCCTCGTTGATGCGAATCTCCTTTGACTGGATCGCTGTCCTCCTTTGCGGGCCCTGGCTCGCCTAGGAGCGGCCCACCGTTAATGACACGGACCGGCTGGCCACCTCCGCCACGAGGTCGGCGCACAGCCGGTCCACGGGCACCGCGCCCACATCCTCTCCCGTCCGACGGCGGAGGCTCACCGTACCCTCCTGGCTTTCGCGCGCGCCCACGATCAGCATGTAGGGGAGCTTCTGGAGCTGGGCCTCGCGGATCCGGTAGCCCAGCTTTTCGTTGCGATCATCCAGCTCCACCCGGATCCCCGCGTCCCGGAGGCGGTCGAAGACCGACCGGCCATACGCGGCGATCTTCTCGCTCACGGGCAGCACCCGCGCCTGGACCGGCGCCAGCCACGTCGGGAAGGCGCCGGCGAAGTGCTCGGTCAGGATCCCCACGAAGCGCTCGAAGGAGCCGTAGATCGCCCGGTGGATGGCCACCGGCCGCTTGGCCTGGCCGTCCGCGTCAATGTACTCGAGCCCGAAGCGCTCCGGCAGCATCACGAAGTCGAGCTGGATCGTCGCCAGCTGCCAGTCGCGACCGAGGACGTCGGAGATGACGACGTCGATCTTGGGGCCGTAGAAGGCGCCCTCCCCCGCCCTCACCTCGTGCGGAAGATCGCGCTTCACGAGGGCCTCGCGCAGCGCCGTCTCCGCCTGCTCCCAGAGCGCCGGATCGCCCATCCCCTTGTCCGGCTTCGTGGACAGGAAGAAGCGCGGCTCGAAGCCGAAGGCGCCGTACAGCAGCTGGACAATCTCGAGGACGCCCGTGATCTCCGACTGGAGCTGGTCCGGTCGGCAGTAGATGTGGGCGTCATCCTGCGTGAACTGCCGGACCCGGAACATGCCTGCCAAGGTCCCGCTCCGCTCGAAGCGGTGGAGCCGCCCCAGCTCGGACAAGCGCAACGGGAGGTCGCGGTAGGAGCGGAGGTGGTGGCGATAGACGTACGTGGATTCGGGGCAGTTCATCGGCTTAAGCCCGAAGACCTGCTCTTCCACCTCGACGAGGAACATGTTCTCGCGGTAGTGCTCCCAGTGCCCCGATTCCTCCCAGAGGCGCCTGTTCACAAGGATGGGCGTGGAGATCTCCTGGTATCCGCGCGCGTCGTGAACCTCCCGCCAGAAGCGCTCCAGCTCGCGGAAGATCACCATCCCCTTGGGCAGCCAGAATGGGGCGCCGGGGGACACGTCCTGAAAGACGAACAGGTCCAGCTCCCGTCCGAGCTTCCGATGATCGCGCTTCTTCGCTTCTTCCAGTCGCCACAGATGGCGGTCCAGCTCTTCCTGCGTGAGCCAGGCCGTCCCGTAGATCCGCTGGAGCATCGGGTTCTTCTCGCTCCCCCGCCAGTACGCGCCCGAGCTCGAGAGGAGCTTGAAGGCCTTGATGTGCCCGGTGGCGGGGACGTGCGGGCCTCGGCAGAGGTCCACAAAGTCCCCCTGCCGGTAGAGCGAGACCGATAGGGCATCAATCCCCTTGAGGATCTCCACCTTGAAGGGCTCGCCCCGCGACTCGAAAAACCGGACGGCGGCCTCGCGCGGCATCTCCTCCCTCACGAAGGGCAAATCCTTCTGGACGATCTCTCGCATCCGCTGCTCGATGCGGTTGAGATCTTCAGGGGTAAACGGTTCGGACTTGGCAAAGTCGTAGTAGAAACCGTCTTCGATCGCCGGTCCGATGGCCAGCTTCACGTCTGGGAAGAGCTGCTTCACGGCCTGGGCCATCACGTGAGAGGAAGAGTGGCGGACGGTCGGCAGGGGTGCCGGCTCGCAGTCGGTCTGCCCTTCGAAGTGCAGGTGTCGATCTTCCTCGCTTCTCGCCATGGACGATCTAGCCGCCGCTATCCCAGCACACGAAAAAAGCACCACTGAGGGACCGCCCCCGTGGTGCTTTCGGCGATGGTAGGCTCGGGCGGTCTCGAACCGCCGACCTCCTCTGCGTCAGAGAGGCGCTCTCCCACTGAGCTACGAGCCTGTACCCATGAAAAGTATCGCATATGCTAACAGCGGCCGAGATGGACTGTCAAGGGGAAACCCCGGAGGATTGAAGTCAAATCCGACACTTAGCGTGAAGTCGAACGCGTGCGCCGCAGCCCACCAGAGGCCTAGCGGAGGAACTGATTCAGAAGGCCGGAGTCCACAATCTGGTAGGTGAAAATTCCCGCGATCGGAAGCGTGCCCTTCGACACCGAGTCGGGCACGGGGGGGAACGGCTGGGCGAGCTTGAGGGCGTTCATGGCGTACCGGTCCAGAATCTCGACTCCCGAGGAGCGCTTGAGGTCCACGGCCAGGAGCCACCCGTCCTTTCGGATCGCGAACTCGATCACCAGTCGCCCGCCAATCCCCCGCTCGCCCGCCTCGCGCGGATAGATCCACTTCTCCTGGATCCGGCGGCGGATTGTGTCGAAGTAATCCGTGTAGCGCGGATCTTTTGTATCGAGAGGGATCGGCTCGCCCTCGATCCCGCCGCGGCCGCTGCGCAACCCTCCACCCCCGCCGGGTCTGCCCTCCTCAGCCGGCGGCTTGGCGAGGGCCGTTCGCGTTTCGCCAACCGAAGGGGCCGCGGGCTCCGGCTTGGCCTCTTCCTTTGGGGCCGCCGGGGCAGCCTTTGTCCCTTCGGGCTCAGGCTCCGGCGCGGCTTTCGCCACCTGAGGGGGCGCAGGCTCCGGCGTCGGCCTGGCGGGCGCGGGCTCCGGCTTGGGAGCCGGGCGCACAGTTTCCAGCCTGGGAACCGGCCTGGCCGGCGGCGACGACTTGGCAACGGAGGGACGAGCTGGCTCGGGCCGTGGGGCAACGGGGAGCGCCGGGTTACCCCGAGGGGCGGCCTCCTCCTCAGACTTGGGAAGCTCGATGAAGAGCGGCTCGCCCTTCCTCGCAATGACAGGCGGAGGAACCCCCTGGAGAAAGAAAAGGAGGGTAAAGAGCGTCACGTGGAAGAGAAGGGAGACGGCCGCGGCGAGGCGCAGCCGTTTCCAGGAGCCCGGCTCAGGCAGGCGAACCCTCATCAGGCCTGAATTATGCCACGCCTGGGTTGACGACGTCGAGAACGCTCAGAGGGTAGGCGGCCCACTTCGAGTCAAAGGGTGCGGCCGACGGCCAGGGCGACAGGTCTTAGCTCCTGCATGAGCTGGGCAAACTTGGCCGGCTTCAGCGACTGCGGTCCGTCGGAGAGCGCCTCCTCGGGGCGCGGGTGGACCTCGATGATCAGCCCGTCGGCCCCGCAGGCCACTGCGCCCTTGGCCATCGGGGCGACCAGGTCCCAATGCCCGGTGCCGTGGGACGGATCCACGATCACCGGCAGATGCGAAAGTTTCCTGACCACCGGCACGGCGTTGAGATCCAGCGTGAAGCGGGTCGCGGTTTCGAACGTGCGGATCCCCCGCTCGCAGAGGATCACGTTGGGGTTGCCGGACGACAGGATGTACTCTGCCGAGAGCAGCCATTCCTGGATGCTCGTGGCCATCCCGCGCTTGAGCAGGACCGGCTTGCCCGTCTCGCCCACGCGGCGCAGGAGCGTGAAGTTCTGGACGTTGCGCGCCCCGATCTGGAGAATGTCGGCGTATTCCGCAACCAGCTCCACGCTCTCGGTTTCTAGCACCTCCGTGACGACCGGGAGCCCGGTCCGTTTGCGGGCCTCCGCCAGGTACTTGAGCCCCTGCTCCTTGAGGCCCTGAAAGGCGTAGGGCGAGGTGCGCGGCTTGTACGCGCCGCCCCGGAGAATGCTGGCGCCGGCGGCCTTGACGGCCTCCGCCACCTCGAGCACCTGGGACGCCGACTCCACCGAGCACGGTCCGGCCATCACGACCACGCGCGGACCGCCGATCGGGACGCCGTGGACGCGGACCTCGCTCAGCTCCGGCTTGATTTCCTTGCTCGCGAGCTTGAACGGCTGCTGGATCGGCACGACCCTTTCCACCACCTCCATCGCCTCGAGGATCCTGAGGTCCGCCTTGCCGCGCTCCTCGCCGACCGCGCCGATCACCGTCTTGAACTCGCCTCGGATGGTGTGAGGCTGATAGCCCAGCTCCGCGACCCGCCGGCAGACAGCATCGACCTCCGCGTCCGTGACTCCCGACTTCAACACGATGATCACAGGATTCTCCCGAGGATCTGGGCCAGTGGGCGCAGCTCGTCCATCAGCTTCTTGAAGCGATCGGGCTTGAGCGACTGCGGCCCGTCGGAGAGCGCCTCTTCCGGCTTGTTGTGCACCTCGATCATGAGCCCGTCGGCCCCGGCGGCGAGGCCGGCCCGCGCCATGGCGGCGACATATTCCCAGTGGCCCGTGCCGTGGCTCGGATCCACGATCACGGGCAGATGCGAGAGCTTCTTGATCACCGGCACCGCGTTGAGATCCAGCGTGAACCGAGTCGCGGTTTCGAACGTGCGGATCCCCCGCTCGCAGAGAATCACCCGGGGGTTGCCGCCCGCGAGGAGGTACTCCGCCGAGAGGAGCCACTCCTGGATGGTGGTGGACATTCCGCGCTTCAGCAGGACGGGCTTGCCGCTCTCGGCCACCCGCTTGAGCAGCGAGAAGTTCTGAACGTTGCGCGCCCCGATCTGGAGCATGTCCGCGTACTCCGCCACCACGTCCACCTTGTCCGGTTGCATGACCTCGGTCACCACCGGGAGCCCCGTCGCCTTCCGGGCATCGGCCAGGAGTTTCAGGCCCTCCTCCTCCAGCCCTTGGAAGGCATAGGGGGAAGTCCGCGGCTTGAAGGCGCCCCCGCGAAGGAAGGTGGCGCCCGCGGCCTTGGCCTTGGTGGCCACCTCCATCAGCTGCTCCCGAGATTCCACGGAGCACGGGCCCGCCATCACCACGATCTGCTTGCCGCCGACCGGAACCCCGTGCACCTGGAACTGGGTGTCCTCGGGATGCGCCTCCCGGCTGGCGAGCTTGAAGGGCTGGAGGATCCGGACCACGCTCTCGACGCACTCGAGCGACTGGAGCGCCAGGAGCTGCTCCTTGCCGCGGTCGTCGCCCACGACCCCGACGATCGTCCGGACCTCGCCTCGGGAGAGATGCGTCTTAAAGCCGAAGGCCCTGACCCGCCGCGAGACCTCTTCGATGTCGGCATCGGTCGATCCCGGTTTCATCACGATAATCATGTTGCTGCCTCCTTCACTCCGATGGCGGCGGAGGGAGATGCTCCTCCCGCTCAGACCTCCTCGCCTCGACGGCGTTCGCTCGCTCGGGCGGCTCTGCTGGCCCCCCCATCCCCCCTGAGGGGGGTTGGGCTTCGTCCCTGACGGGACTCAGCGCACTCCGCCACCCTGCGCTTCGCCCGCCGCTACGGCTCCTCGGATTCGCTCCTTGGAGCACTCCCTCCACCTCCTCACTGCTGATCCCGCGCGGGGCTCCTAAAGCAAAAGGCCGCGGACCCTGGGGCCCGCGGCCTCGATCTCCTCAGAGCGCCACGGGCTGGCGATCCGTCCGCCCGTGGCTCCTAGCGTTTACGGCGTCAGAGCCGATGGGCAGACGTGGGCGAAATAGAAAAAGTAGAATCGCCAGCCCTGCTCGATTCGACCGCCCGTCTGCTCCACCGGGTAACTCCTTCCCAAAAGGTAACCTTTAGCCTACGAACCGGCGCCGCGTCTTGTCAAGTCCTTTCTTGATCGGTCGGGGAGCTATAGCGTGTTTCCGCGGAAGAATCCGAGGATCCGCTCCCGGTAGTAATAGAGGGGGATGACGGCCGCCGCGAGGATGGCCATCAGGAGCGCGAGCTCCCACACCCGACCCGCCCCAACCTGGGCCCCCTGGGCCGAGAGAATCCACGTCCCCGGCGCCCGGCCCAGCGTCGAGACGACCGCGAACACCCAGAAGGACATCGGCGAGAGCCCGAAGAGATACGAGATGATGTCCTTCGGGAAGCCCGGGATCAGGTAGAGGATGAAACAGACGATGGCCCCTTCCGCCTCGACGATGAAGCCCATCTTCTCCCAGTGGTGATCGGCGATGAAGCGCTGGACAAACGCGGCCCCGAGCCACCGACCGATGCCGAAACACGCCAGGGTACCGGCGGTGAGGCCGACCGTCGAGTAGAGGAAGCCGAAGCCCACCCCGAAGAGAAAGCCGCCGGCCAGGCCGGTCGCCTCGCCGGGGACCGGGGAGATGATCACCTGGAGCGACTGGATGACGATGAACACCAGTGGGCCCATCAACCCCCAGCTCTTCACCGTCACTTTCAGGAAGTGTTTGTCCTGGTAGAGGCGGAGGAGATAGCGCCACGCAGGGGCGCCGGTGACCACCTCGTACACCACGAAGGCCACGAGGACGCCGAGCACGAAGAAGACGAGCGCCAGCTTGACCTTGCTGTTGAGTCGCCCCATGCCGATTTTGGCCTAACTTCCATTTTACAATCAGATCCCCGGCAGCCCAAGAACGGTCTGGAACAACGAGCGCCCCGGCAGTATAGTGGCCGACGATGACCGACAAGGCAGGTGGCGCGCTCCTCCGGGCCAACGCCGTATTCAAGGGTGTCCCTTCGAAGGAGATCGAAGGCCTCGTCCAGGTCACCCAGACGGACAGGCACCGTCCCCGCGAGTTCATCTTCGAGGAGGGAGATGCCTCGCTCTGGCTCTACATCGTGAAGACCGGGCGCGTGAAGATCCTGAAGCACTCGCGGGCGGGCAAGGATGTGGTGCTGGAGCTCTTGGGGCCGGGAGAGATCTTCGGGGGCGTCGCCGTCCTCGAGAAGCGCCCCTACCCGGCGACGGCCCAGGCCATTGAAACCACCGAGGTCCTGAAGATCCCCCGCGATGCACTCCTCGCGCTTTCGAAGCGCCACCCGTCCATCGTCCGGGAGATGGCCCTCATGATCAGCCACCGTCTGCGCACGGCTCACGAGTCCGTCAAGTCTCTCGCCGTCGAGCCGGTGACGCCCCGCCTTGCAGCGGCGTTGATGAGGCTGTCCGACCGTGAAGGCAAGGCGTCGCGGGCCGGGGTCGAGCTTCCATATCATCTGACGCGCCAGAACTTAGCCGATATGGCCGGCACCACCGTCGAGACCACGATCCGAGTGGTGAGCCGCTGGATCAAGGAAGGACTCGCTGTCGAGGACAGCGGGCGGCTTGTGTTGAAGAAGCCCCAGGCGCTGCGCGCGATGGCCCAGGGCGAGCCCCAGGACGTCTAAGAGGTGGACCTCTTTCTCCGCTGGATCCACGTGCTGGCTGCGGTGACCTGGCTGGGCGGGATGCTCTTCATCGCCCTCGTCCTCGTCCCCGTGAGCCGTCGCGTTCAGGACTTTCGTCTGCGCGTGGACCTCATCGGCCAAACCGGAACGCGATTCAGAACGGTGGGCTGGATCGCCCTGGCACTTCTGATCGTCAGCGGGCTCGTCATCCTCTTCCGCCACCCATGGCTGCTCCAAGTGCCCGCCTTCCAGTTGAAGGCCGCGCTCGTCCTCCTCACGCTGGGGCTGAGCGCGCTCCACGATTTCGTCCTGGGACCGCGCGTCGGCAGGCTCCCCCCGGAGGAGACGGCGCCACGGAAACGCCTCTCCTGGATCGCGCGGTTCAACGTGCTGATCGTTCTCACCATCGTCCTCCTGGGCCTCTCCCTCCGCAGTTGACGTCCCCCCGCCCCTCCCATCCGCCGGACTCAGGCGGCCGGCTTCTCCTTCTCGGGGGAGTCGAGGCAATTCTGCTGACAGTCGCTTCGCTTCGGCCAGAGCGAACAGGTCTTGACCCGGAGGATCGGGTGACGAAACGCAGCGGTAAAGGCCGCCCACTTGGCGTCCACGCCGACCTCCGCGTTGGCCCCGGTCTCGGGGCATGTGAGCCCTCTCGTCCGGCGATAACGGATGAACACCGCACCGACGACAGGAAGCAGGACGTACACCATCGCAATGGCCACGATCGCAGCGAGAAGGATCCAGAAACCGCTCATAGCGTCCTCCTTTGGGATCACGTGCTCTCCCGGCCCTCTCCCTTGGCCAGAAGGCGCTCAACCAGCGCCTCGAGCTTTCGCACGTCCGCTTCGTAGCGCTCCGCGAGTTCAGCCAGGCGGCGGCCCGCGCCGGCCAGCGCGGCGGGCTTCGGCCCTGCCGGGGTCCAGGCCTCCTCCCGGATGTCGAGGCTCAGGAGATCGAACCGCGCGTAGTGTCCCACGCCATCCAAGTACGCTTTGGCCAGCTGCCGATCCTCGAGGTCGATGTCAGCCCACACGATGGTTTCCTCCTCGAACACCGGCTCGCGCACGAAGAGCCCCGCGGGGTTCACGATACAGCTCCCTCCGACAGCCAGGTTGTACCTCATCTCCTCCGCCAGTTCGGACGGGATCTCCTCGGGAGGCAGGTACCAGCTCGAGCTCACGACGAAGGTCTGATTTTCGATGGCGTACTCGCGGATCGCCGGCTCGATGTCGCACTCGCGGGCGCCCGCCTTGGCACGCTTGGCGCCCAGGTGGCGCTCCATCGTCCACCAGCCGGGCCAGACAGCGCAGTGGATCTCCTCGCCCTTGATCGCCATGGCGGCCCGGAGCAGGGTCATATGGTGCTCGTAGCAGATGAGTCCGCCGACCTTGCCATGTCCATGTCGAAGACCCGGATGTCACTGGCATCGCCCATCCCCCAGTAGACCCGCTCCGAGTGGGTCGGCATGAGCTTCCGGTGCCGGCCGAGGAGACGGCCGTCCCGGCCGAGGAAGACCAGCGTGTTGTAGAGGGTCAGGCTCCCCGGACGGTCATCCAGCTCGTTGCAGCCGACGACGCAGTTGACTCGCGCCCGCCGGGCGGCAGCTCCCAACTCCTCAGTCTCCTCCCCCGGAACGCGGAGGGCGCTCCGCTGCATCTCCACGACGAGCTCGGTGGACCGGCGGACCGACACCGCCCCCCGCCAGTAGGGGTAGGCGGCAAAATAGGTCTCGGGAAAGACGAGGAGATCGAGGCCGAGCCGCCCCGCCTCATCGATGACCTGGACCGTCTTCGCGAGGGTCCCGGCCTTGTCGAAGAACTTCGGCGCGATCTGAGCTGCCCCGACGCGCAGCGTGGACGCCATGGATTGGACCTCCTTGGGCTGCTATTCGAGATAGACAATGAGCTGCACGCCCATGAGGATGACGAGGGCAGCGGGAACCAGCCGCCACCATCGC
>JACQCL010000015.1 GCA_016201645.1 Candidatus Rokuibacteriota bacterium | reverse complement strand
GATCTTCCCCTTCTTCATGAGGGCCTTGAGGCCGGCGGCCGTGCCGAGCGCCGCGGAGCCGGACGACCCGAGCTGCGTGTGCATCCACGGCACCACCCAGGGCGTCGTGTAGTACGTCGTGTTCGCGACGTACATGCAGCCCGTGGAGCCGAGCACGATCGTGCGGGGTCCGGCCGCCTTCACCCTGAGCTTCATGATGAGCGCCGACTCGCACCCCTGGCACGTCCGGTGGCCCGACGTGAAGTACTCCTCGATCGTGACCTTCTTGATCCCCCGGAACGGCTCGAGGATCTGCGTCGCGTTGGCGAACGTCTCAGCCATGGCTGTCTCCCTATTCCCGCACGCCGAGCCAGTGGGTCTTGAGGTCCGACTTCCCGGATTTCGCGGCATTGTAGCAAAGGTCCGTCGCTTTATAGACGTCCTCGAGCGTCACCTCGCGCCCGCCGAGGCCGGAGATGAAGCTCAGGAGCGGCGGCCGCTTCTCCGAGTTGTACATCGCGGCCCGGATCTCGTTCGCCACGACGCCCGAGGCGAACGGCGATCCGAAGGAATAGTCCCGGTCGACGACCCCGATCGCCTTCGCGTTCTGGAGCACGGCCACCAGCTTCTCCGTCGGGAACGGCCGGAACCAGCGCAGCCGGACCAGACCGACCTTCTTGCCCTGCGCCCGCATGTTGCGGATGCCCACCTTCATCGGCAGGGAGATCGTGCCCATGCCGACCAGGACGATCTCGGCATCGTCCGTCATGTACTCCTCGAACCACGGATTCTCGGGACCGCGGCCGAAGACCTTCCGGAAGTCGGCGTAGGCCTCCTCGATGACCGTGTAGGCCCGCTTCATGGCCTCGTCGTTCTGGCGGCGGATCTCGATGACCCAGTCCTCGTTCGCCTGCGGGGCGACCGTGATCGGGTTGTCCGGGTGCAGCAGCAGATCACCGCGGTTGTAGCGCGGCAGGAACTTGTCGACCTTCTCCTTGGAAGGCACCAATGTAATGGCTTGGGAGTGCGTGAGGAACGCGCCGTCGGCGGAGATCGCGCACGGCAGGAGCACACGGCGATCCTCGGCCACGCGGTACGCGATCAACGTGGTATCGATCGCCTCCTGCGAGGTGTCGATCCAGCAGAGCATCCACCCCAGGTCGCGGACGAAGAGCGCGTCGTTGTGCTCGACACCGAACGCACCCGGATCGTCCAGCGCGCGATTGCCGACCAGGCAGATCATCGGCACGCGGAGCGGCGGCGTCACGACGAGGCACTCCATCGCGTACGCCCAGCCCACACCGGAGGACCCGCAGAACACGCGGGCGCCGACGGTGGAGGCGTGCTTCACGATCTCGAACTGGCTGTGCTCGCCTTCCGCCACGATGTACTCGGCCACCAGAGCGCCGTTCGCGATCTTCTTCGCGATGGCCTGGATGACCGTGTCGTACGGGCGGATCGGATACCCGGTCACCACGTCGATGTCGGCCAGCGTGAGACCTTCCGCCACCGCCTCACTGCCGGAGATCAGGAGCTCTTTCTCGTCGCTGGCGGTTGTCGCCGCCTTGGTCACCACTGCCATGCTCTTGCCTCCTTACAAGCTCTTGTGCTTGGCGTTCTCGCCCGGGATGCCGGCGACGATCGCGGTCCCACCGGCGTCCAGTTCGGCCTTCAGCTCCTGGTCGTACTGCCCGCGGAAGCGGAAGCCGTGCGAACGAACGGTCGACGCCTTGTCGGCAATCTTCGCCAACAGCCACGTCTTGTAGGCGCCCTTGTCCTTCCGCCACATCTCCCACTGGCTGGCGTTGTCCTCGAACACCGCCTCGTTGACCATCGTGATGCAGTTCTCGACGGGGCAGACCGCCTCGCACACGCCGCAGCCGCAGCACGCTTCCATCGCGGCGTCGAACGTGCCGTCCGGCATGACGTCGAACACCGAGTCCGGGCAGGAGATCCAGCAGAGATTGCACTTCACGCACGTATCGAAGTCGATCACCGGACGCATCGTCCGGGTCGTGAACTTCTTGAAGTACGGATTGCGCTCCGGGACGTAGCCCTTCCCCGACTCCTTCGGCTTGCCGACGGGGATCGCGGGGATCGTGACACCCTCGCGCATCTCCCACCACTTCGGCATCTCGAACGAGTACGGGATCTCGGCGTTGCCCTCGGTCATCTTGACTTCGCGCGTCTCCAGCCGCTCCGCGGCCTTCTTCGCGGATGCGACCTTCAGGTCCGAGCCCCATTCCGATTCCTTGATGGCCGCGCACACGGCGTCGAGCGGCAGGAACGACGGGGCGATCTTCGACAGCGCGCCGAGGATGCGCGCCTCCGTGTGGTCCTCCTTGTAGACCCAGAGCCCGGAAAAGGAGGCCTTCGCCCGGATGAGTGACAGCTTGTACGGCGAGTCCTTCTTGTGGATGTCCTTCAAGAGCGAGTCGGGCGACTGCAGCGACGTCATGAGGACGGTGCCGTTCGGCACGGTGAGGCGATTGATCGGCTGCAGGCCGTACCAGGCCCACGACTCGACGCCCTTCGACAGCGTGTCGTCCACGCAGATGGTGACGTCGACGTGCTTGGGCTCGTACCGAGCCATGTTCTG
>JACQCL010000194.1 GCA_016201645.1 Candidatus Rokuibacteriota bacterium | reverse complement strand
TGGGCGCCCATCCCCCGGGCGCGGGACGCCACGCCGCGGCCGCACATCCCGTACCCCGAGACCACGAAAATCCTCCCGGCCAGGAGGAGGTTGGTGGCGCGGAGGATCCCGTCAATCGTGGATTGGCCGGTGCCGTAGCGGTTGTCGAAGAGGTGCTTCGTGTCGGCGTCGTTGACGGCGATGATCGGGTATGCTAGGACCCCCTGCCGTTCCATGGCGCGCAGCCGGATCACGCCCGTGGTGGTTTCCTCCGTCCCGCCGATGACGCCGGGGAGGCGTGCGCGCTCTTCCCCGTGAAGGGTGGAGATCAGGTCGGCGCCGTCGTCCATCGTGATCTGCGGGGCAGCGGCCAGCACGGCTTGGATGTGGCGGTAGTAGCGGGCCGTGTCCTCTCCCTTCTGGGCGAAGACTGGGACGTCGAATTCCTTGACCAGCGCCGCGGCGGCGTCGTCCTGGGTGGACAGGGGATTGCTCGCGCAGAGGGCCAGCCGGGCGCCTCCGGCCTTCAACGTTGTCATGAGGACAGCGGTTTCCGTCGTGACATGAAGGCAGGCTCCCACCCGGACGCCTGCCAGCGGTTGCTCCTTGGCGAAGCGCTCGCGAAGCTGGCGAAGGACCGGCATGGACTGCTCCGCCCACTCGATGCGGAGACGGCCGGCGGGGGCCAGGCTCAGGTCTTTAACGTCGTGATCGGGCACCGCATCACCTCGCGCGGTCTTGTTGGGGCGTACGAGCGCAGGCAAGGCCCGCGCAACCTATTCTCCTACGGGGGAGGCAGCCCCCGAAGCCCCGAGCGAAGCGAGGGGGCGGCTTTGCCGCGGAGCGTCGGAAGGGGGGCGGAGCCCCCCTCCGAGTTATATCCGGGCGTCGTCTCTCAGGTCTTTGACGCGATCGGTCCGCTCCCAGGTGAACTCGGGCTCGTTTCGTCCGAAGTGACCGTACGCCGCCGTTTTCTTGAAGATCGGCCGCCGCAGGTTGAGGTACTTGATGATGCCGGCCGGGGTGAGGTCGAAGTGCCGGCGGATCAGTTCCTGGAGCGCCGCGTTCGGAACCTTGCCCGTCCCGAAGGTCTCGACCATGACCGACACGGGCTCGCGCAGGCCGATGGCGTAGGCGACCTGGAGCTGCACCCGCTCCGCCAGGCCCGCGGCGACGATGTTCTTGGCGATGTGCCGGGCCATGTAAGAGGCGGAGCGGTCCACCTTGGTCGGATCCTTGCCCGAAAACGCTCCGCCCCCGTGCGGGCACGTCCCGCCGTAGGTGTCCACGATGATCTTGCGGCCGGTGACCCCCGTGTCGCCCATCGGACCCCCGGTGACGAAGCGCCCCGTGGGGTTGATGTGGTAGATGCATTTCTTGGGGTCGATAAATTCGGGGGGGATGGTCGGCAGGATCACTTTTTCGATGATGTCCTCGCGGATCTTCTGGAGGGTGACGTCGGGGCTGTGCTGGGCGGAGACGACCACCGTCTCGACCGACCGCGGCTTGCCGTCCACGTAGCGGATGGTGACCTGGCTCTTTCCATCCGGCCTGAGATAGTCCACGAGGCCGGTCCGGCGCACCTCGCTGAGCCGTCGAACGAGGCCGTGGGCGAGCATGATCGGGAGCGGCATCAGTTCCGGCGTTTCGGTGCACGCGTAGCCGAACATGAGCCCCTGGTCCCCGGCCCCCAGCGCGTCCACGCCCATGGCGATGTCGGCGGACTGCTCGTCAATCGCCGTGATGACCCCGCACGTCTCGTAGTCGAAACCGTACTTGGCGCGGGTGTACCCGACCTCCTTGATCGTCTCGCGCGCGATCCGCGGGATGTCCACGTAGCACGAGGTCGTAATCTCGCCGGCCACCACGACGAGGCCGGTGGTCAGGAGGGATTCGCACGCGACCCGGCCGACGGGATCCTGAGCGATGATCGCATCGAGCACCGCGTCCGAGATCTGGTCGGCGATCTTGTCAGGGTGCCCCTCGGTCACCGACTCGGATGTGAAGAGGTGTTCCTCCCGTGCCATGTCACTCCTCCCCGTTCGACAGACGTCCCGGCTCTAAAGACGGCACTTTAGCACATCGTCCCAAGCGCCTCAAGGAGAATCCCCTCGTTCATCGACGCTGAGCGTGATGCGTTCCTCCCACTCATCGCCGGGATCGAGGGACACGGGCCACGCCAGGAGCAGCGACGAGCCCTGGAAGATTCGCTCGACGCCCGCCTCTGAGAGCGACACCGTTTCCACCGGCGCCCACGCGAGGGTTGCGGGCTGGCCCCAGGCCAGGGTCACGGCGAGGCCAATCCATTCATCCACGAGGCCGACGTCCGTCTGGTTCGAGGCGAGCCCCCGGTTCTTGAGGCTCGGCAGGCCGGGCAGACGGTAGTAGCGGGCGGGAGCATCTCCACCGGTGAGAGCGAGGTTCCACTGCGCGGCCCAGCGCCCGCTGAGCCGGGCAGTGCCAGTCCACCGGAGGCGATAGGCCACGTCCACCTCCGCGCGGGTCTCCACCACCGTCACCGTTTTCTCAACGAGGAGAGGCCATCCACTTGGATTTGCGAGTGAAAAGATGATGCTGATTTTCTCCCCTGTGCTCTGGACCCGGTGGTCCATCTGCTGGTCCCCGAGGACCACCTCCGCCCGGTCCCACGGAGAGAGCGCGTCCAATTCTCCCGATTGAGGGAAGAGGCCGTCCAAGAGGCAGGCCCGGCGGAACCGGTCGTAACCGAGAACGTCCAGGGCCCCGGGCTCCTTGACCGTCAGCCGCTCATGGATCGTCTTGACGGATTCGGGAGCGTCCTCGGTGGGACCGGCGGCCTTGATCCGAGCGTGGTAGGCTTCAGGCCGGCGCGCCAGCACGTCGGCCAGATCCAGCGCCTTGGGCGCGTAAGCGATCTCCGTGAGGCTGCCGCCGGCCGCGGGGTTGAGCGTCAGCGTCAGGGCGGGCGTCCGGATCAACACCTCGGCGTGCCCATCGCCATTCAAGTCTTGACGGCTCCACCCCATCGGGTTTCGCTCCGTGGCTTCTCCCAGCAGGCGGTCGGCGGTGATCAGGGCCTGCCGGACTCCCCGACGAAGGTGCGGAAGGTAGCAGCCGCCGAACACCCCGTGCCAGTACGCGTCGTTACCCTGGCCGCGCCAGAGGTGGCGCTGCGCTTCTAGGAGTCGCCCGTCCCCGGGCTCGCGCGCCAGGGACTCGTGGATGGCGTGGGAGAGCCGGAGCATCTTCCAGTGGAGGTCGTTCACCTCCGGATACTTGACGAGGAAGTTCCGCCAGAACCCGCCGCGGAGCAGATTTCCCAGCTTCTCCCCGTCCGGCAGGGCCAGCACGCGGTCTTTCATCTCCTCGAGGTCGCGGGCGGCGTCGGCCGGCAGCGCCCACTCCCCCATCTCCCGGTAGGCCGCGGTGGGGAGGTAGATCCGCCCCGACGGTGAGTGGCGGTCGAGGTCCGCGGAGAAGGTGGCGACTTCGAGCCAGTCCGTCTTGACGAGCGTCTCGAAGAAGCGGCGGAGCCACCCCGCTTCATAGCAGCGCCGGTGGGTGCCCGGCCAGACGCCGAACTTCTCGCCGTCGTCCACCAGGGTCAGGCTTCTCGCCGTTTTCCGGCGCTCGGCAAGGAAGGCCAGGGTTTCTTCGGGCTCGCAGAACGGCACCAGGTAGCGGAGCCGCTGGCTGATGGGGAACACCGCGAGCGTGGCGCCCTGCTCCTCCGTCAAGAAATACCCGCCGAGCGCCGCCGGGTCCAGGCCGGCCAGGGCGAAGTGGCCGTCATCAACAAGGACGTACTCGATCCCGCTTTCGCGGAGGACTTTCGGCAGGTGGGGCTCCCAGACCCGCTCGGCCAACCACATGCCGCGGGGACGAACGCCGAAATGACGCGTCAGAAATTCCGTGAGCTGCTGGATCTGGCCCACCTTGTCCCAATCGGGGAGGACGGGGAGGATCGGTTCGTGGAACCCGCCGGTGAGCAGCTCGACCTGCCCCCTGGCCACGAGCGTGCCCAGGAGGTCAAATGTCCTGGAGCCGCGCTCCTTGAGCCACTCGAGAAGGCTCCCCGACGTATGGATCGTCGCGGGGAGATCGGGAAACTCGTGGAGGATGGCGAGGAACGGGTGGTAAGCGCGCTCGGTGGCCTCGGCGATCACATGGTCGAAGTTTCCCGCGGGCTGGTGGTTGTGGATGCCGAAGAGAAAGGTCAGCTTGTCGGCTGCGCCCGTCGGCCCACCGGGTTCACTCACGGTCGAGGTCCCGGTGGGTCACGGTGGGGGGAAAGCTCTGCGCTTCCAGGAAGGACCGGAGTTCCTCGACGAGGGCGACCGACCGGTGCCGCCCCCCCGTGCACCCGATCGCGACCGTGAGGTACGCCTTGCCTTCCCGCTGGTAGAAGGGCAGCAGGAACTTCAGGAGGTCCTTGAGCCGGTCCAAGAGCTGGCGACTCTCTCCGTGCTTGAAGACGAACTCCCTGACCGCGGCGTCACGCCCGTCGAGGGCGCGCAGGCCCTCGACGAAGTGGGGGTTGGGAAGGAAGCGGACGTCCAAGACAAGATCCGAGTCGTACGGGATCCCGTGCTTGTAGCCGAAGGAGACCAGCGACACCGTGAAGGCGCGGCTCGTCGTCGCGCCGTAGAAATCCACCAGCAGCTCCTTGAACTGGTGGACGGTGAGGCCGGAGGTGTCCACGATTCGGTCGGCGATCTCGCGCAGGTGGGCCATGGCCTTCCGCTCCGCCCGAATCCCGTCCAGCACACTGCCGTCCCCTGCCAGCGGGTGCCGCCGCCGCGTTTCGTGATAGCGGCGGACAAGCGATTCGTCTCCCGCTTCCAGGAACAGCACCGCCGTGGGGTATCCCTTCGCCTTCAGCTCCTGGAGAATGTCGACGAGGTGGGCGAGGTATTCTCCCTCCCGGACGTCGATCCCGAGGGCGATCCGTCGGATCTCGCGGGTGGACTGTGCGCAGAGTTCGGCAAACGTCGGGATGATCGTCGTCGGCAGGTTGTCAACGCAGAAGTAGCCCATGTCCTCGAAGCATTTGATGGCGAAGCTCTTCCCGGCCCCGCTGAGGCCGGTGATGATGACGAAGCGCGGCTTGTCGTCCATGCCGATCACGCGACGGGTTCGATCAGGCCCAGCCCGCCGTTCTTCCTCCGGTAGAGGACGTTGACGGCCTCGGTCGTGGCGTTGGTGAAGACCAGGAACTGGTCCGGCCGGAGGCCAAGCTGCATGACCGCCTCTTCGACGGACATGGGCTTGGGAGAGACGCGCCGGGAGACGAGCGCGGGCGCGGAATCCCCCCCGCGCGGCGTCCGGAGAACCGGCCGCCGAGGCGAGACCCTCGGCTTGCGTTCGCGAATCCGGTCCTTCTCCTGCCGCACCTGTCGGGACAGCGCGTCAACCGCAAGATCCACGGCCGTCGCGAGGTCGCCGGCCGTCTCCTCGCTGTGGAAAATCTTCCCCTTCGCGAGGAGCGTCAGCTCCGCGATGCGCCGGTACTTCTGCGCCGAGAGCATGATCTTGGCCCCGATGATCTTGGGGAGGATGCGCGAGAGTTTTCCGACCTTGCGCTCGATCGCCGAACGAAAGGCCGGGGTGATGGCGACGTGGCGGGCGCTGATTATGAACCGCATAGCCATCTCCTAGCGCCTCTTGGGGGCGAGTCGGCGTCGGTGAGAGGGCAGAAGGCCGAGTTCCTCCCGATACTTGGCGACGGTGCGCCGGGCGATCACGAGGCCGCGTCCCTTGAGGATCTGGGCGATCTCCTGGTCGGAGAGCGGCTTGCCGGAGTCTTCCCCCTCGAGGAGATCGCTGATCATCTTCTTGACCGAGAGGGAGGAGACCTTATCCCCGTCGCCGGTGGTGATGCCGCTGTGGAAGCAGTACTTGAGCTCGAAGAGCCCCTGGGGGGTCTGCACGTACTTGTTGGTGGTCACACGGCTGATCGTGGACTCGTGCATCGCGACATCCTCTCCCACGTCTCTCAGCGAGAGCGGGCGGAGGAAGGAGAGCCCTTTGTCCAGGAATTCCCGCTGGAACTTCACGATGCTCTCGGTGACGCGGTAGAGGGTCCGCTGGCGCTGGTGGACGCTCTTGATGAGCCAGATCGCCGAGCGGAGCTTTTGCTCGACGTACTGCTTGGCCTCCGGGCCGCCGCTGCGCAGGAGGCTCCGGTAGAGCGAGTTCACCCTGAGCCGGGGGATGCTGTCTTCGTTCAGCACCACCGTGTACTCCTCCCCCATCTTGTGGACGAACACGTCGGGGGTGATGTAGCGGGTGTCGAGAGCGCCGAACCGCCGGCCCGGCTTCGGTTCGAGGGACTGGATCTCCTCCACCGCCTCCATGATCCGCTCGAGCGGGAGCTTGAGCGCCTTGGCGATCTCGAGGTACCGGAGGCGCTCCAGGGCCTCGAAGTGCTGCTCGGCGATTTCCACGGCCACGGGATCGGGCATGGGGTCCGCGCGGAGCTGGATCAAGAGACACTCTTGGGGAGTTCGGGCAGCGATCCCCGGCGGATCGAACGACTGGATCAGGGCCAGCACCCTTTCCACGTCCTCGAGGCTCGCCGCCGTGTTCTGGGCGATCTCAGCCAGCTCGCAGCGGAGGTAGCCGTCGTCGTCGATGTTGCCGATAATGGCCTCGCCGACCGCCCGGACGCGGGGATCGTCGGAGGCCATCCGAAGCTGTTCTTCCAGGTGCTCGGCGAGGGTGGTCGCGGTTCGCGCGAAGTTCTCGAAGGGCGGCTCCTCGCGATCCTCCTGCTGGACGAGGGTGGGCTCCTCGGGGTAGTCAAAGATCGCCGAGGTGAGGTCGAAGGGGAGCACGTCCGCTTGGGCGGAATCGCCGGTGGTGGGCGGGGCCGGCGCGATGTCGGGCGTGGGGTCCGCCGGGGCGGCGCTCGGGCTCTCGGCGGTTCGCTCGCCTCCCTCCGTGCCGTCGGCCGGCAACTCCTCCAAGAGGGGGTTCTCCAGCAATTCCTTCTGGACCAGCTCCTGGAGCTCCAGGGTGGAGAGCTGGAGGAGCTGGATGGCCTGCTGCAGGAGCGGGGTCATGACCACCCGCTGGGTCTGCCGAAGGGAGAGACGCGCCTCTGTGGCCATTGGGGTCGTCCTCGGCGGGGGACCCTACAGGGAGAACTTCTCGCCCAGGTAAATCTCGCGGGCGACGGGGTTCTGAGCCAGCTCCATGGCGGTCCCCGAGACCAGGATTTTGCCGTCGTAGAGGATGTAGGCCCGATCGGTGATCGCGAGGGTTTCTCTCACGTTGTGGTCGGTGATCAGGATGCCCAGCCCCCGCTCCCGGAGCCGCGCGACGATCTCCTGAATATCCCCGATGGCAATCGGGTCGATCCCGGTGAACGGCTCGTCCAGGAGCAGGTACCGCGGCGACGTGATCAGCGCGCGGGTGATTTCCAGGCGCCGGCGCTCGCCGCCGGAGAGGCTGAAGGCCTTGTGGCGGGCCAGCGGAGCGAGGTCCAACTCTTCGAGGAGCTCATGCAGCCGGTCCAGCCGCTGGGCGTGTGAGAGGTCCAAGATTTCCAAGATGGCCAGGAGGTTTTCCTCCACGGTCAATTTCCGGAAGACCGAAGATTCCTGGGGAAGGTACCCGATCCCCATTCGGCAGCGCTTGTACATTGGCAAATCGCTGATCTCTTCTCCCTCTAAGAAGATCCGTCCCCCGTCGGGTCGGAGGAGGCCGACCATCATGTAGAACGAGGTGGTCTTCCCCGCCCCGTTCGGGCCGAGGAGCCCCACCACCTCCCCGCGCTGGATGTCGAAGCTGACGTTGTCCACTACCCGGCGGGGGCCGAAGCGCTTGAAGAGCCCCTGGGCGATCAGGCCTTCCATCAGACGATCACCGGCATGGGAAGGGACCGGACACGGCCGGCCGGTCGGTCTTCTGGCCGTTCTGCGATTTCGGGTAAAAGATCGCCTTCACCCGCCCCTGTCCGCCGCTCTCGGCCAGGCTCCGATCCTCCGCCAGGAAGATGGTGATCCGCTCGCCCGTCACCATGTTGTCCTCTTTCCACACGCGGGCGTTGCCGATGAGGACCACCCGCTGCTCGGCGTCGTAGTATTCGGCGCGCCTGGCGGTACCCACGCGGCAGTCCTTGGTGATGATCCTCACGTTGCCAAGGGAAACCGTACGGACAATGCGGTCTCCCTTTTGGTCCAGGTACACCTCGGTCCGGTCGGCATACTGGACCGAGTTGTTCTGCCGGGCGACCACGTTGCCCGTGAAGATGACCAGCCCTTCCTTCTGCATGTTCTCCATCTGGTCGGCATCCACGGTCACCGGCTGGTTC
Source organism: Candidatus Rokuibacteriota bacterium (assembly GCA_016201645.1). Classification (GTDB taxonomy): domain Bacteria; phylum Methylomirabilota; class Methylomirabilia; order Rokubacteriales; family CSP1-6; genus JACQCL01. The sequence continues at coordinate 6,909 of JACQCL010000194.1, read as the reverse complement.
TTCTCGTCCTCCTCCGGCTTGGGCGACGGCGCGTCGGACCGGACGGGGGGCTTCTTGGGCGCGGCGGATTGGGCCAGGGCAGCGTGCGGGGGAGCGAGGACCCCCGGGCCCACCAGCGCCCCCACCAGCAGGGTCATGGGGAGGCAGATGCCCCTCACCTGGCTTCTCCCCGATCGTCCCCGCGCGTGAGCGGTGGGCCGAGGTGGTCGGAGAAGGTGGCGCGGAGGCGCCCCTTCACCTGCGTCCGTTCGTCGACCATCCAGGCGTCAAGCCCCCGTCCTCTGACGATCGCCCCTTCGCGGAAGATCGTCACCGGGTCGGTGGTCCAAACGCGCCGTTCCTTCGCCTCCCAGCGAAGGGTGTCGGTCTCGAGCCGAAGGCCGTCGCTTGAGACGAGCACGACGTTTTTCCGGATCTCGACGTCCTTGGTCGCGTCGATAAGGTCGCCCTCGTCGCCGGTCACGATCCAGGTCCGGCTGGGCTCCTCGATCGTGATCCTCACGTTTCGCATGAGGGTCTTGCCTTGCCCCTCAAAGACTTCAGCCTGATCGGCGACGAGCCGCCAGTGGCTCCCGCCGCCGAGCTCCTGGAGCCGGACCTCCCTGATGCGGTAGTCGGCTTGGGTGGGGGGAGCATCCTCGGGTTCGCGGGTATGGCGCCCTTTGACGAAGAGGATGCCGGCGACAATGAGGGCGAAGAGGGCGACGCCAGCCAGCACGAAACCCGAGATTCGCTGAGGAGTCGCTTTCATGGGGGATGCAATTCTAATACCATGTTCCCTATCGCCGCGGCAAGAAGAAAGAACTTGGGGGATCAGGCGGACTCGGGCGGGGGCCAGTTCCCACGGGCTCTGAGGATCGCCTCCACTGCTTCGCGCACGGCGCCTTCCCCGCCTGGCCGCCGGCCGACCCAGTGGGCCACGCGCTTCACTTCGGCTGCCGCATTGGTCGGCGCCAGGGCGAGGCCGACTCGCCTGAGGAGCGGGAGATCGGGTAGGTCATCCGCCATATACGCGGTTTCCTGGGGCGTCACTCTCCGACGGCGGAGGAGAGTGTCCAGGACTGCCTCCTTGTCGTCGGTCCCTTGATGGACCTCGAGGACTCCAAGGTCGGCCATCCGCCGTGATACGGCGGGGGAAGCGCGGCCCGAAATGACCGCAACGATGAGTCCCGAGCGCTGGGCTGCCACGATCGCCAGGCCGTCCTGGACGTGAAAGACTTTCAACTCCTCGCCGGCGGGTCCGTAGACGAGGCGGCCGTCGGTCAGGACGCCGTCCACGTCGAGGATCAGAAGGCGGATCGCCTTGGCGCGCGCCGTGAAGGTGGGCCGAGCCTTCAAACGATCTTGGCCCGCAGGATGTCGTGCATGTGAATGATCCCCGCCGGGCGGTAGGCATCATCCACGATGACCAGGCTGGTGATGGCCAGCGACTCCATCACCTGCAGCGCCTTGGCTGCGAGCTCGTCCTCCCCGATGAGCTTCGGCGACCGGGTCATGCAATCCCGCGCCCTGAGGCCGTGGATCGAGCCGTGCCTCACGTGCACTCGTCGAAGGTCGCCATCGGTGAAGATGCCGACGAGCCTGCCGAGAGCGTCCACGACCGTGGTGACGCCGAGCGCTTTGTCCGTCATTTCGCGGATCACCTCGCTCATCGGGGCGTCCTCGCCGACCCGTGGGACGGCCTCCCCCGTGTGCATGAGGTCGACGACCTTGAAGAGCGCCCGCCAACCGAGCGAGCCGCGTGGATGGAGCGCCGCATAATCCTCGGGGCGGAGCCCTCTCAGCTCGAGCAGGACCATGGCCAGGGCATCCCCCAGCGCGAGGGCTGCGGTGGTGCTGGAGGTGGGGGCGAGGTTCATCGGGCACGCTTCTTCCCTCACGCTCACGTCGAGGACCACGTCCGATTGCTTGGCCAGCGCCGAGCCCGGTGTTCCGGTCAGGAGAATGAGCGGCGCGCCGAGACGCTTGAGCTGGGGGAGGATCGCCAGCAGTTCATCGGTTTCCCCGGAGTTGGAGAGTGCCAAGACCACGTCGCCACGCGCCACCATGCCGATGTCACCGTGGACCCCCTCCGCGGGATGGAGGAAATACGCCGGCGTCCCGGTGCTCGCCAGGGTCGCGGCGATCTTCCGGCCCACCAGCCCGGACTTTCCGATGCCGGTGACGATCACGCGTCCCCGGCATCCGCGAAGCAGCTCGACGGCTTCGAGGAAGCGCGCGTCGAGCCTGGGGACAAGCCCCTGGATCGCCTCGGCCTCGATCCTGAGCACGCGCTCTGCCAGCTTCAGGAGCTTGTCCGTCATCGTCCCGTCTGGGCGGCGCGGATGGCGGTGATCTCCCGGAGGAGACGGGGAAGATCGTCGAGCCGCAGCATGTTGGGGCCATCGGAGAGCGGCCGCCCGTCTCGGAGCGCGCGGTCCGGATCTTCGTGAATCTCCATAAAGAGGGCGTCGATCCCGAAGGCGACGGCGGCCCGGGCGAGCGCCGGGACGTACTTCCGTTCCCCCCCCGACCGGTGCCCTTCCCCTCCGGGCAGCTGCACCGAGTGGGTGGCGTCGAAGACGACGGGATAGCCGAGCTCGCGCATGTCCTGGAGCCCTCTGAAGTCCACGACGAGATTATTATAGCCGAAGGTTGTCCCGCGTTCGGTCAGGAGAATGGCCTCGTTGCCGGTGGAGCGGAGCTTCTCCACGACGTTGGCCATCTCCTTTGGGGACAGGAACTGCCCCTTCTTCACGTTCACCGGCTTTTGCGTTCTTCCGCAGGCCAGCACGAGGTCGGTCTGGCGGCAGAGGAACGCCGGGACCTGGAGCACGTCCAGCACCTCGGCTGCGGGCCCGACCTCAGAGACGTCATGAACGTCCGACAGGACGGGACAGCCCACGACCTCGCGCACGCGCCGGAGGATCCTGAGCCCTTCCTTCAGGCCTGGTCCACGGTAGGAGGCTACCGAGGAGCGGTTGGCCTTGTCGTAGGACGACTTGTAGATGAAGGGCACGTTGGCGTCGGCCGTGATCCGGGCCAGCCGTTCGGCGAGCATCACGGCGTGAGGCTCGTCCTCGATGGCGCAGGGGCCGCCGATGAGGGCCAGCGGCCGGCCGGCCCCGATCCTGACCTTCCCGACGACGACCTCGCGCGTCATGGGGGCCCGCCCATCAGCGGGCTCCACCGTGCTCGATGGCAGCCTTGGCGAACGCTGCGAAGAGGGGATGGGGCTCCCAAGGGCGGGAGCGGAGTTCGGGGTGGAACTGGCCGGCCACGAACCAGGGGTGGTCCGGCAGCTCGATGATCTCCACGAGCTGCTTCTCGGCCCAGAGGCCGGACACCCGGAGGCCGTTCTTTTCCAGATCCTTGAGGTAGTCGTTGTTCACCTCGAAGCGGTGGCGGTGCCGTTCCTGGATGATGCCCTGGCCGTACGCTTTGGAGGCGGCGCTCCCCTCGGTCAGGACGATCGGGTAGAGCCCGAGCCGCATCGTGCCGCCTTTGTCCTTCACGCCTCTCTGCTCGGGAAGCAGGTCGATGACCTTGTGGGGGGCGTTGGGGTTGAACTCCGACGAGTTGGCGCCCGCGAGGCCGCAGAGGTTCCGGGCGAACTCGATGACCGCGCACTGCATCCCGAGACAGATCCCGAAGAACGGCACCCCGCGCTCGCGCGCGTACCGGATGGACTGGACCTTTCCCTCGATGCCGCGGTCGCCGAAGCCTCCCGGGACCAGAATACCGTGGATGCCCTGAAAGTGGGGGGCTGGACCGTCGCGCTCGACCTGCTCGGCGTCCACCCACGTCACGTGAACCCTGGCTTCGTTCGCGATCCCGCCGTGAGCCAGCGCCTCCGAGAGGCTCTTGTACGAGTCTTTCAGCTCGACGTACTTTCCGACGACCCCGATGTGAGTCTCGCGGCGCGGGGACTTCACTTTCTGGACGACGGTCTCCCACCGGGAAAGGTCAATGGGGCGATCCGGCAGGCCGAGCAGCTTCACGATGCTCGCGTCCAGCCCCTCCCGGTGGAACACGAGGGGCACTTCATACACCGACTCCACGTCCTTGGCGGTAATGACCGCCTCTTCCTCGACGTCGCAGAAGAGGGCGATCTTCGACTTGATCGCCGGCGGCAGGTTCCGGTCCGTGCGGCAGAGGAGGATGTCGGGGGTGATCCCGATGGCCCGGAGTTCCTTGACCGAGTGCTGGGTTGCCTTGGTCTTGAGCTCGGAGGCGGCTTGGATGAAGGGCACGAGGGTGAGGTGAACGTAGAGGACGTTCTCTTTTCCGACGTCCTTCTTGAACTGGCGGACGGCTTCTAGGAACGGCAGCCCTTCGATGTCGCCGACCGTCCCGCCGACCTCGACGATGACGACGTCCACGTCCTTCGCGACCTTCCGGATGCATGCCTTGATCTCATCGGTGATGTGCGGGATCACCTGCACCGTCCGGCCCAGATAGTCCCCCCGCCGCTCCTTCTGAATGACCGCGTAATAGACCTTGCCGGTCGTGATGTTGTGGTCCCGCGTCATGCGGGCGGTGGTGAAGCGCTCGTAGTGCCCCAGATCCAGGTCGGTCTCGCCGCCGTCATCGGTGACGAAGACCTCCCCGTGCTGATAAGGGCTCATCGTGCCCGCGTCAACGTTGATGTACGGATCCATCTTCTGGAGCGTGACGCGGAACCCGCGGCCTTCCAGGAGTGACCCGATGGAGGCCGCGGCGATGCCCTTTCCCAGGGACGACACCACGCCGCCGGTCACGAAAATGAATTTTGTCGCCACGCTGATCTCCTCATTTCTCGGAGGGGGGCTTCGCCCCCCTTCCGACTCCTCCCCCCAGGCGTTGCGCCGGCAAAGCCGTCGGGCGATTGTCGGAGGGGGCCGCCCAGGCCCCCTCCGAGGCCTTCCCCATAGGTTGCGCAGGCGAAGCCTGCGCTCGAAGGAGCCACTTGCGTACTAGGGTCAGTTCCTGATCGCGGGTGGCGGTCACTCCGTCGAGTCGGCGGTCGCGGAGCCGGTCCAATAGCTGCCCGATCCTGGGACCGGGCGCCACGCCGAGGGCGAGGAGGTCGTCCCCGCCCAGGAGCGGCCGGGTCGCCCGTCCCTCTGCCAGAAACCACTCGATCTCGCGCCGCGCGCGACCCGCCCCGGCGAGCCACGCTCCCCCGAGCGTTTCCAGCGAGTGGGCCCGCAAGAGCGAGGCCCGGGAACTGGGCGGCGCCTGGGGCTGCGTCGCGAGCTTTCGGGCGAGCACAGCCGCTTCACGAAGCGCCGCCGTCAGGCGCGAGAGAGGCTCGCCGGCCAGGGCCAATCGCTTGAGGCAACGCTCGGCCACCTCCCGGCTCAGGTGAGCGAGGAGCGCCAGGAGCGAAAGCGCTAACACGTCGAGAGGGATCGAGTGTTCCCTGAGCCAGCGGAGCAGGCTGCCGAGATCGCCGACCCTCTTAGCCGCCGAGGGCGAGAAGCGGTAAGACTGGTCGAGGATCCTGAAGGCGCCAAGCCTTCCAAGGCTGAGGAGCGCCTGCGTGGCGGCGGACTCCGTCAGGACCAGCTCCAGTTCGGCCGTGAGCCGCTGTCCTGAGAGGGCCGGGTAGTCGCCGATGTCGGCAGCCAGGCGCAGGGCGCGCCGGGTGTTGTGGTCGAGGGTCAGCCCCAACCGAGTCTGATAGCGGACTGCCCTGAAGATGCGGGTAGGATCCTCGACGAAGGAGAGCTGGTGGAGGATCCGAATTCGGCGACGCGCCAGATCCGCGCTGCCGCGGAGGGGGTCGAGAAGATCTCCGAATCCGGCTGGGGAGAGCACTAAGGCCATGGCATTGATGCTGAAATCCCGCCGGAGGAGATCCTGGCTCAGTGACGCCGGGCGGACTTCAGGGAGCGCGCCGGGCTCCCGGTAGCGCTCCTCCCGCGCTGTGGCCACGTCAATCCGCACCGGCCCACCACCTTCCAGCGAGGCTGTCTGGAAGGTCGCGTGGACCACCAGACGGCTGCCGAGCTCTGAGGCCAGCCGGCGCGCCAGAGCCAGGCCATCGCCCTCCACGGCGATATCCAACTCCGCCGCCTCGCGGCCGAGCAGGAAATCCCTGACAAAGCCTCCCACAGCATACGCCCTGACCCCTACCGACTCCGCTGCCAGTCCAATCTGGTGAAGGAGTCCCAGCATCTCCCGCGGTAGTTGGCGCTCCAGGCGGGGCAGGAGCGAGAGCGCGGGACGGCTCAGGGCGGCGGCCGAGGGCTCGATCGCTCCCGCCAGTTTGCGTCCCTCGCGGACGAGGACCGCTCGGGCGCCTTCCAACAGATGACGGCGGACGGTCACCTCAGTGGCCCCGGGGGTGACGGCGGGAATGCCCCGCCACGCCACGTCCCCCGCCCTCCGGGTTTCGAGGCCGAGGGCCTGGGCCCGGATGAGGTCACGCGGAAGGATTAGGCCGAACATGCCCCGATCCCGGACGGCGAGCAGCCGGACATGGCGGCGCCGAACGAGAGCGAGCGCCTCCCTCACGGTGAGCCCGGACGGGCACATGGCCACCGCCCGGTGCATGAGCGAGATCGCCCCCGGCTCGACCTGGGGGTACTTTCCGCGGCGGAGCGCGCTCATCGGGCGTGACTCGCGGCGGCGAGAAGCCGCGCTCGCGGGTGGAATCTCCGGTACATCTCCCGAACGGCGGAGGTCGGGAGGTGCGTGTAGATCTGGGTCGTGGAGATATCGGCGTGGCCCAGCATCGCCTGGATGGATCTGAGATCGGCGCCGCGCTCCAGGAGGTGGCTCGCAAAGGAGTGGCGGAGGGTGTGCGGCGAGACGGTGCCCCTCACGCCCGCGCGCCCCGCCGCTGCCTTGATGATGTTCCAAAGACCCTGGCGGGAGAGCGTCCGGCCCGCCCGGTTCACGAAGAGGGTGCCCGGGTCGGCGCGCCTCACGAGGGCGGGTCGC
>JACQCL010000193.1 GCA_016201645.1 Candidatus Rokuibacteriota bacterium | reverse complement strand
GGGGGCTTGTCGTGGCGGCCGCGCTCGGATGGATCGCGACATTGTTGACAGATCCGGCGATCACCATCACGATCAGCGTCCTGAGCCGTCAAGGCTTCCCCGCTGAGCTGCCGGGATTGAACACCGACATAGACCTCCCGCTCTACAATCATCTGCTCTTCTTCGGGGTGGTATGGGTGTTCACGACGCTCCTGCCGGTGTTGACGAGGAAGTGACCCGAGAACTTGGCGACCGCGCTCCTCTGCCTCATGATCTTCTGCAACACCTTCTCCATCGGCGCCTTCGGTCCGCTCCTCCCGGAGATCGCGCGGGCTCAACGGCTTCCTGACTGGCAATTGGGGGTGCTCGCCGGAGCGTTCGGCTTCGCCCGCACGCTGCTCGACATTCCGGCGGGACGGCTGGCCGGCCGCCGCCTGGGCGCGACGCTCGTGGCGGCCCCGCTCTTCCTGTTGGTAGGGGTGCTCCTGCTCGGGAGCGCAGGGCCCATCGAGGTGCTCGTACTCGGCCGCTTTCTCATCGGGGTGGGGCATGCCCTGGGAATGGTGGGCGGGCTCACGGCGCTTCTTGAGCGTGGCGAGGGCGCCGCGTTCCGGCTCAACACCTTCGAGTTTTCCGCGATGCTCGGGATCCTCGGCGGGGTCATTGCGGCGGGATCGCTGCCGGCGTCGTGGAGCTGGAACCGTTCCTTCTTGGTCGCCTGTAGCCCGCAGCTCGTGGTGGTCGCTCTTCTTCCCGCCTTCTGGCGCCAGTTTTCGGGCGGCCGCCAGGGGGAGCCGAGGCCTCAGACGGAGCCTTCACTCCCGGAGGCGCCGCTCAAGTGGCAGCCAATCGTCACAGGGATGTTCGTCGTCGGAGCGGTCATTGCCTTTGCCTGGTCCTCGGTGAGCCAGTTCCTGATCCCGCTCCGGGGCGCGCGCGAGTTCGGCCTCGATCGCGCCGGGAACTCCCGCATGCTCGCGCTCCCTCAGGTGGTGGATCTGATCGCGCTGCTTCCGGTGGGCTACACCGCCGACAGGCTGGGGAGGCGGATGCTACTGGGCTGGGTGTGCCTGGCGCTGGGGATCGGCACGGTCTTCGTGGGTTTGGGTCCCTTTCCTCTATTTGTCCTCGGCGCGGGCCTGTTCGGGCTGGGATTGGCAGGCTGGATGCTTCCGATCGGGGTGATCCGCGAGCACACGCGGGTGAGCGCGCTCGGCTGGCGCACCGGGCTCTACCGCGTGGGCGTGGACGCGGGGATCTTTCTCGGCCCTCTGGTCAGCGGGTTCCTGGGCGAGGTGGGCGCGCGCTACTTCGTGGCCCTCATCGGAGGCCTGACGCTTGCGGCGGGCGCCCGCCTCCTCTGGCCTAGGCCGCTTTAATCCTCTCCTCCGGCACTTCGACCCGCTTGACGCCCTTGAAGCTGAACAGCAGCTCCACCAGGTAGACGGGCGGATCGGTGCTGACCTGCTGGACGATCATCGCCATCGCCTCGCGGACGTTCTGGCTGAAGGTTACGCCCTTGATGGTCAGGTTGGAGAGATCCACCTTGACGCGCTGATTGGGCTGAAACATACGCGCCTCCGAGAGCGATGATACCGCCCGGACCAGCTCTTGGCGAGGGTCGCGTTGGATTGGAAACCGGGTATACTTCCGGTCATGGCTCCGCCGTCCGCTAACCCCTTCAGGCTGCCGAAGACCGTCGTCCCCGAGCGCTACGAGATCCGCCTCGAGCCCGACCTGGGGCGCTTCACCTTTGCCGGCGAGGAGACGGTGTTTATCACGATCCGTGAGCCGGTGAGGGAGATCGTCCTGAACGCTGCGGAGCTCGAGATCCACCAAGTCTCAATCCAGTACGGGCAAGGGGTCGTCCTGAAGGGGGAGGCAACGCTGGACCCGACGACAGAGCGGGCTCGGCTCAGCTTTCCTGAGACGCTGGCGCCCGGCGCGTGGCGCCTGGTGCTGACGTTCACCGGGGTCCTGAACGACAAGCTCCACGGGTTTTATCGGAGCACGTACAACGACAAAATTCTGGCGGTGACGCAGTTCGAGGCCACCGACGCACGACGGGCGTTCCCGTGCTGGGACGAGCCGGACTTCAAGGCGGTCTTCCAGGTGACCCTGGTCGTTCCCGAGCACCTCCAGGCGATCTCGAACACGCCGGTGGTCAGCGCGCAGGCGGTCGCCGGAACGGGCCGGAAGGCCGTGACCTTCGCGGCGACGATCAAGATGTCCACCTACCTGGTGGCCTTCGTCGTCGGCGAGCTCGAAGCGACCGAACCGATCAGGGTCGGCGCGACGCCGCTCTCCATCTGGACCGTGCCGGGCAAAACGTCCCTGGCCCGGTTCGCGCAGGAGATCGCGGCCTTTTCGCTGGCGTTCTTCGAGCAGTACTACGGCCTGCCCTATCCGGGCGAAAAGCTCGACCTCCTCGCGATCCCGGACTTTGCGGCTGGGGCGATGGAGAACCTGGGAGCGATCACGTTCCGCGAGACGGCGCTCCTGGTGGACGCGGCCGCCGCCAGTCATACCGAGCTCGAGCGTATCGCCGACGTGATGGCCCACGAGATCGCCCACATGTGGTTCGGCGACCTGGTCACGATGGCCTGGTGGAACGGCATCTGGCTCAACGAGGCGTTCGCGACCTTCATGGAGATGCTGGCGGTGGACGCCTGGAAGCCGGCCTGGGAGCGGTGGGTCACCTTCGGCGTCTCGCGGGCGGCCGCCCTCGCGCTGGACGGGCTACGGAGCACGCGGCCGATCGAATTCGAGGTGCAGGCGCCGAAGGATGCCGAAGCGATGTTCGACCTCCTCACGTACGAGAAGGGCGCCTCGGTGCTGCGAATGCTCGAGCAGTACCTGGGCGCGGAGCGCTTCCGCGAGGGGGTCCGCAGCTATCTGAGCGAGCACCGGTACGCCAACGCGGAGACGACGGATCTCTGGCAAGCGCTGGGCGCCGCCGTGAACAAGCCGATCCCCGAGATGATGAACGGGTGGATCTTCCGCGGCGGGTATCCGATGGTAACGGCGAGCGTGGATGAGAGCCGCCGGAGTCTGGTCCTGTCGCAGAGCCGGTTCCTATATCTGGCCGACGGCGCCGACGAGTCGCCGTTGTGGCAGATTCCGATCGTGCTGCGCGTCGGCGCGCGCGGCGGGGTCGTGATTAAGACGCTCCTCATAGCCGGGGCGGAGGAGCGCCTCGATCTTCCCGGCCCCGTGGAATGGGCCCTCGTGAACTCGGGCGGTCACGGCTTTTACCGGGTGCGGTACGCTGCCGACTTGTTGCGCAAGCTGACTCGACGGCTCCAGCACTTGGCGCCGATCGACAGGTTCAATCTCATCAACGACGCTTGGGCCGCGACCGTGGCGGGGCTGATGCCGCTGCGGGAGTATCTCGACCTAACGACTCAGTTTCGAGGTGAGACCGACCGGAACGTGTGGACCGTCCTCATCGGGTCCTTCGCATACCTGAACCGGGTCATCGCCCCGGACCTTCGACCGAAGTGGGAGGCCCTGGTGCGAGACCGCCTGTCCCCCGTCGTCGACCGGCTCGGCTTCATCCCCGAGCCGGAGGAAGGCGAGCTGGTCCGGCAGCTGCGCGCCGACCTCATCCGCACCATCGGGACGCTCGGCAACGATGCGCCCGTCCAGGCCGAGGCGGGGAAGCTCTATCAGCACTCCCGGGAGGAGGCGGGCGCCGTGGACCCGAACCTCCTGCCGGCGCTCATCGCCATCCTCGCTCACGCCGGGGGGGAAAGCGAGTATGCCGAGTTTGTCGAGAAGTTCCGGACAGCCAAGACGCCCCAGGAGGAGCAGCGCTATCTCTACGCGCTGGCGGGCTTCCGGCAGGTAGACTTGTTAGCCCGGACGCTGGAGAAGACGATTAACGGGGAGGTCCGGACCCAGGACGCGCCGTTTGTCGCGCGGGCGCTCCTGACGAGCGTGTACGCACGCGAAGCGGCGTGGACGTTCGTCAAAGCCAACTGGCAGATGCTGGAGCGCCAGTTCCCCGCCAAGAGCGGTCTTCGCCGCATGTGTGAGGGGATCACGGCCCTGGCCACGCCCGAGTTGGAGGCCGACGTGCGCGAGTTCTTCACCTCCCGCCAGATCACGCTCGGAGGGAAGACGCTGGAGCAGTATCTGGAACAGCTCCACGTCGCGGTCGTCTTCAGGGAGCGCGAAGGCACGGCCCTCCAGACGTATCTGGCCCGGCGCTTCCTCAGATAGATGCCGGAGGCTTGCTCTCGGCTACATGGAAGGGTAGAATCCGCCCCGCCACACTAATAGGGAGGAGGGCATCATGGACACCATCCGTCGCGTCGAGTACTTCTACGTTCAGGTTCCCGACAAGCCAGGGGAGGGCGCGCGCGCGCTGGCCACGCTGAGGGATGCCGGCGTGAACCTCCTGGTGTACTCGGGGTTCCCGGCGGGCCGCCGGGCTCAGCTGGACTTCGTGCCGGCCGACCCCGCCGCCTTCAAGGAGGCCGCTAAGAAGGCGAAGTGGAAGGTCAAGGGGCCGAAGCGGGCGTTTCTGATCGAGGGGGAGGACCGGGTTGGCGCCTGCGCCGAGATCCTGGACAGGCTGGCGGCAGCCAAGATCAACGTCACCGCCATGGACGCGCTCGCCACCGGCACCGGCCGCTGGTCCGCGATCCTGTGGGTCAAGCCTGGAGCGTTCAAGAAGGCTGGGATGGTGCTAGGCGCCCAGTGAGGCCACCCTTCGCCGTCGTCGAAGGGTGGGGGAAGCTGCCGGAGTAGCCGTAGATTCCAAGGATCACGTCTACGTCTTCGACCGGGAGGGGAACTTCCTGCGCTCGTGGGGCGAGGGGCTCGTGCGGCGCGCCCACGGCATCACCATCGGCCCCGACGATGAGGTGTGGCTGACCGACGACGGCAACCACACCATCCGCAAGTTCACGCCCGAGGGGAAACTGCTCCTGACGATCGGCGATCCCGACAAGCCCGCCACGCTTAAGGGCGGCAAGCCATTTAACCGCCCGACCCACGTCGCCTTGTCCCCCGTGACCGGGGATCTCTTTATCTCGGACGGGGCGGCACCTTTTCTCGTGGGGCCAGCCTGGGACGGATCCCGGATGCTTCAACCTCCCGCACAATATCGCCACCGACGCCGACGGGCTCGTGTACGTGGCGGATCGCGAGAATCACCGCGTCCAGGTCTTCGACGAACACGGAGGGTCAGCATCCTCTCGCTGAAAGGGGACCTCCTCGGCCGCGTCGGGGGCCGCTTCAGGGGCGAGAAGCCCGGCCAGTTCGTGGCCCCGCACGGCGTCGGGACCGACTCGCGCGGAGACCTCTACGTTGCGGAGGTGTCTTACACTACCAAGGGCCGGCATGAGCATCCGCCGCGGGAGATCCGCTGTCTCCAGAAGTTCGCCCGCATCGCCTAGGAGGGCGTCCCGCTAGTGCCGTGTGAAGCAGCCGGTTCGAGCGCGGGCCTTGCCCGCGCAACCCCGGGGGGAGGCGTCGGAAGGGGGGCGTAGCCCCCCTCCGAGCAGATCGATGATGGTGGTCGATTCGCACGTGCATATCTGGGGCGCGAACACCCCTGACCGCCCGTGGCCGGCGGGGCGGGAGACCCAGGCCCAGCGTCCGGTGCCGCTCGGCGCCGAGGAATTGCTTCGGGCGATGGACGAGGCCGGGGTGGAGCGCGTCGTGATCGTCCCGCCCTCGTGGGAAGGGGACCGGAACGACCTCGCCCTCGAGGCTGCCCGGAAGCATCCGCAGCGCTTCGCGGTGATGGGGCGCTTTGCCGCCGAGGCGCCCGCGGAGGGCGGGCGGCTCACGGCGTGGCGCCAGCAGGCGGGGATGCTCGGAGTCCGGTTGACCCTGCACCGCTCCCCGTGGCGCGAGTGGTTCGAGGATGGGGTGGTGGACTGGTTCTGGCCGGCAGCTGAGGGGGCGGGCCTGCCTGTGATGGTGTACGTGCCGGGACTGGTCAAGCGGCTTGACGCCGTGGCCGGTCGTCACCCGGGGCTGAGGCTGATCGTCGACCACTTGGCGCTGCCGTTGGGGAAGCGGGACGCCGAGGCATTCGCCTCGCTCGATGAGGTGCTGGCGCTGGCCCGCTACCCGAACGTCGCCGTGAAGGTGTCCGCTCTTCCCTGTCACACGAGCGAAGCGTACCCCTTCCCGGGTCTCCATCGGCACATCAGGCGCGTGTATGACGCCTTCGGGCCGCGCCGGATGCTCTGGGGGACTGACTACTCGCGCCTGCCCTGTCCCTACCGGCAGGCCATCGCCCTCTTCAGCGAGGTGCTCGACTTCCTCTCTGCCGAGGACAAGGAGTGGATCATGGGTCGCGCGGCTGCCGACTGGCTCGGGTGGCCGCTCCCCGCCGCGACGCGGAGAGGCTGACCCCGCTGTTCAGCCGGCGGACGATCCGGCCTGCTTTTCGATCCGGTGCAGCGGGCGGCGTTTTCGGCCGGGGGCGACGCCGCCTGCCTCCGGAATCGCCAGGACGAGACAGCGGCAGCCCGGGTGAAATGGCGGGAGGTCCCGCAGGCCGTCCTTGACTTCGTGGTGGTTGAGCGGGTCGCACACCGGGCAGGGCGCCCCGTTCCCCTGGCGGGCGATCTCCGCCCGAATTCCCCGTTTGGCGTAGCGGGCGAGCGCGGCGCGCGTGTGGGCACGCGTCGTCTCCAGACTCTGGAGCCAGTGCAGGAGAAGGTAGAGTTTCTGCTCGCGGTAGCTGTCGCGAATGTGCGGGGCCGCTCGCAGGGCCGGGATTTTCTTCAGCTCATCCCAGAGCGGCGGGAATTTCCAGCCCTCCGCGAAAAATGCCTGCCAGCGGTCGAACTCGGGCCACCGGAAATCCCGGGCTCCCAACTGCCGCAACACCGCGGCATACAGGTCGTCCACGGCCCCGCCGCGCAGCGTGACGCCCTTCAGGAGGTCGAGGACGACCTGGCGCTCCTCGCGGGAGAAGCCGGTGGTCTGGGCGAGCGCGATGGCCGCATGATGGAATGCGCCGCTCATCTGGCGCCTCCTAGTCCTCGCCCGCCTGGGACCGCTTCAGGGCCTTCCGTCGCTTTTTTCGAGCCTCGGCCTGCTTGCGCTTCCGCTTCACGGAGGGCTTCTCGTAATACGCGCGCCGCTTCATCTCCTTGAAGATGCCCCCCTTGAGCATCTGCTTCTTGAGGGCCTTCAGGGCGGGTTCGATCTGGTTGTCGAAGACCTCGATCTTCAACGGCCTGGCTCCTCCCCGGGCAGGATCGTCCCTACCGGAAACAATTTACGCTAATCCTTTCAGCGGACGTTGTCAACGGAGAACTCATGCGAGAGGTGTGGTATCTTTCCGCCTGAGATGCTTCTCATCGTCTTTCACCGGATTCTCATCGGCACCGCCATCGTGTTCGGCGTGGGGTTTGCCATCTGGGAGTTCCTCACCTATCGTCAAACGGGTGCGGTGGAAAACTTGCTGATCGCGATCGGTGCCGCCATCATCTCGGGCCTCTTTGCGTACTACCTCAAGAACCTCAAGCGCTTCGTCAGTTATTGACCGAGTACCGCATCGGTATCTGTTCTTGGACGGATTCCTCGCTGCTCAGCGAGGGTGAGTTCTACCCCGCGCGGTCCATGTCGGCGGAGGAGCGCCTGCGCTACTACGCGACGGTCTTTGACACCGTGGAGGTGGATTCCTCGTACTATGCGCTTCCCTCGGCCCGCAACGCGGGGCTCTGGGTCGACCGCACGCCCCCGGGCTTCCTCTTCAACGTGAAAGCGTACGCGCTCATGACCGGCCACCACCCGCGCGCTGACTCCCTCCCCGCCGATCTCCGGGCCATGCTCCCCGCTGCCCCCAAGACGACCCCGCGCGGGGAGATTGAGCGCTCGGCCTTCCCGCCCGAGGCGCTGGACCGCTGCTTCACGCTCTTCCGGGAGTCCCTCCGCCCGCTGGCCGAGGCTGATCGCCTGGGCTACGTCCTCTTCCAGTTTGCCCCGTGGATTCGCTTCACCGAGAGCGGCCTGGCCTACCTGGCGACGCTGACCGACCGCCTGCCCGGCTGGACGGTGGCCGTGGAGTTCCGCGACCGCTCCTGGATCCCGGGCCACACCCGAGAGGTGCTCGACGCCCTCGCCAAGGCGAAGCTCGCGCTCGTCTCTGTGGACGCGCCCGAGGCTCCCAACGCGATCCCGCGGGTCGTGGAGGCGACCGGAGCCACGGCGGTCCTTCGCCTTCACGGGCGGAACGCGGCCGGATGGCTGGCTCAGCTTCGTGGTGAAGGCCCGTCCGTCAGGGAGAAATACGACTACCTCTACCGGGAGGAGGAGCTGATCGAGCTGGTGGGGGAGGCCCGGATCCTGGGCGCCAAGACGAAGCGGGTCTTCATCGTGTTCAACAACAACAACCGGGATTACCCCGCCCGCAACGCACTCCAGGTGCTCCGCCTTCTCGGCAAACCCCTGCCGGATTTCGAGACCCTGAAGGCTCGATGGAAGAGCGCGCGGCCCCGGCGCAGGACCGGAAAAGACTTGCCTGGAGGCCTCTTCAACTGACAAGATGAGGACATGAGCGCGCCCCCGGCGCCCCCACGAGTGTCGCTGGCCTGTCTCCCCACGCCGATCGTCAAGCTCG
The DNA here is from genome assembly GCA_016201645.1 of Candidatus Rokuibacteriota bacterium. Taxonomy (GTDB): domain Bacteria; phylum Methylomirabilota; class Methylomirabilia; order Rokubacteriales; family CSP1-6; genus JACQCL01. The sequence continues at coordinate 9,788 of JACQCL010000193.1, read as the reverse complement.
AACGGCTCTCGGCCCGTTTCGGCGTGGAGGTTTTCGTCAAGCGCGATGACCTGACCGGCCTCCTCGAGACCGGGAACAAGGTCCGAAAGCTGGAGTTTCTGGTGGGCGAGGCGCTGGCCCAAGGCGCCGACACGCTGATCACGTGCGGGACGCTGCAGTCCAACTGCTGCCGGGCGGTGGCCGCCGTGGCGGCTCGCCTGGGGCTCAGGTCGATCCTGGCGCTCCGGGGCGACCGGCCCCAGAGCTACGACGGCAACCTCCTCCTGGGGAAACTCCTGGGTGCCGAGGCCGTGTACTGCACGCCAGAGGAGTTCGGCCAGATCGAGGGGGTCTTCGCCCGGCTGACCGACGAGGTCAGGCGTCGGGGAGGTCGCCCGTACGTGATCCCCGAGAGCGGAGCGACGGAACTGGGCGCCCTCGGGTATCTGGAGTGCGCCCACGAGATCTCCCAGCAGGTCAGGCAGGGAGCCCCGGCCTTCGATACCCTGGTCATCACGGCCTTCAGCGGCGGCAGCCAAGCCGGTCTCCTGATGGGTAAACAGCTGGCCGGCCTCTCCGCCGAGATCGTCGGGATCCCCATCGCTCGTCCGGCGGGGGACGTTCAGAGGTACGTGGAGACGACCATTCGGACGGCAGCGGCCCGCTTCGGCTTGAGGGTCGAGCCCCCGAAGACGATCCATCTGCTCGACGGCTATCAGGGGCTGGGCCGCGGCACGATCCGGAAGGAGGAGCTGGCCACGGTCGTACAGCTGGCGCGGGAGGAAGGGATTCTCCTGGATCCGGTGTACACCGGGAAGGCCTTTCTGGGCTTCCTCGACCACCTGGCGCGGGACTCGAAGCAGTTTGGCTCCCGCGTGTGCTTCATCCACACCGGCGGCGTCTTCAGCCTCTTTCCGTTCCGCGACTCGCTCTCCCGGCTGCTGGACGGCGATCCGCTTGTCGAGTCCTAGGCGTCTTCGTATACTCCACTCATGCCCGAGCTTTGTCTGCGGGGTGGTGAACTCGACGGCATCGTCCTCCACTTTGTGACGGAGGGAAGCGGGGCCCCCGTCCTCCTGCTCCACGGCCTCGGCGGGTTCGCCGCCGTCTGGCGCCACAACATCCCGGTTCTCGGCCGTCACGCGACCGCGATCGCGCTTGATCTGCCTGGGTTCGGCCGCTCCTCGAAGCCGCCCGGGCCCTATCCGCTCGGCATCTTCGCGCGCACGATCGAGGCCTTTCGAAGGGCGTTGGGTCTGGATCGCCTGACGTTGGTGGGCCACTCCATGGGCGGTGCTGTGGCCGCGGCGTACGCGCTGGAATATCCGTCCAGGGTCGAACGCCTGGCCCTGGTGGGGGGGGCGGTACCGGGGTTCGGCTACCGGGTCTCCTGGGTGTACCGGCTTCTCGCCGCGCGCGGTCTGGGCGAGATCGCCGCTGGCCTGATGTGGCCGGGTCTCCTGAAGGCAGCGCTCGCCCGGTGCTTCGCCCGCCCGGATCCCGACGAAATCGACTTCCTGGTCCGGACCGGCTACGCCGTCCGGGTGAGCCCCGAAGGGCGGGCGGCGTTTCTCTCGACGCTCCGGAGCGTGAGAGCCGATTTCGCGGCCGACGCCGATCGCTATCGGCGCGGGCTCATGTCTTTGCCCGTGCCGGTGCTCCTGATCCATGGAAGCCAAGATCGGGTCGTTCCCCCCGCTCACGCACGCACGGTTGCCGCCCACCTGAGGAACGCCACGGTGCGCTGGCTCGAGGGGTGTGGCCACTTCCCTCAGATCGAACGTCGGGATGCCGTTAACGGGTGGCTCGCCGAGTTTCTCCTCTCGCGCGCGGTCTCCCGGTAAGCCTAGTCAGGGGAGGCGCCGGTGCAGGAGATCACGCCGCAGGAGTTGAAGGCCAGGCTGGATCGGGGGGACCCGCTCATCCTGCTCGACGTGCGCCAGGATTGGGAGACCAAACTCTGCCGCCTCGAGAGGGCGACCCACATCCCCATCGAGGAGATCGAGTACCGCACGGTGGAGCTGAACCCCGACGACGAGATCGTCGTTTTCTGCCACCAGGGGATCCGAAGCGCGGCCGTGAGCGAATACCTCCGCCAGCTCGGTTTTCCGAACGTGAAGAATCTCGCCGGCGGCCTCGACCTGTGGGCACGCACGGTGGATCCCGACATGCGCAGGTATTAAGTGGCGGATCCACTGCTGCTGGTCGACAGGCGGGACGGCGCCGCGTGGGTGCGGCTCAACCGACCGCCCCTGAACCTGATGATCCCCGAGTTGATTCGGTCCATCCGGGACACCTTCGACGAGCTCGCGCACGAGTCCGGGACCAGGCTCGCCGTGCTCACGGGGAACGGTCGGGCGTTCACCGCCGGGATGGACGTCCGGGTCATGAAGGACCTGACCGTACTCTCCGCCAAGGCGTTGATCACGCTGCTCCACGAGGCGATCCACACGGTCCACGAGGCGCCCTTCCCGGTGATCGCCATGCTGAACGGGTACTGTCTCGGCGCGGGCTTGGAGCTCGCCATGGCCTGCGACCTCAGGACCGCCTCCACCGAGGCGCGCCTCGGGCTGCCCGAGATCAAGGTCGGGATCCCCTCGGTCATCGAAGCCGCCCTCCTGCCCGGTCTTGTGGGCCCCGGCCGCGCCGCCGAGATCCTGCTGACGGGGGAGATGATCAGCGCTTCCGAGGCCCTCCAGTGGGGACTGCTGAACCGGGTGGTGCCGGGCGACCAGTTGGAGGCCGTGACCAGCGACCTGGCCGCCCGGATCCTCGCTGCCGCGCCCAGCGCGCTGCGCCTGCAGAAGGAGCTGATAGTCCGCTGGCGGCAGACGGACCTCCGGAGCGGCGTCGAGTACGGGATCAATGCCTTCGCCACCTGCTTCGCCACCGGGGAGCCTCGGGAGGCGATGACCGCGTTCCTGGAAAAGCGCGAGCCCAGGTTCGGGGGATGATTCGGGCGGTCACGATCGATTTCTGGGGGACGCTGATCTTCGATCCTCCGTCCGGCGATGACCGCTACAAGCAGAAGCGCCTGGCGGATTTTGAGTGCATCCTGCGCGGCGCGGAGGTTGAGGTTTCCGGTCGGGTTCTCGATCGTGCCTACGAGGAGGCGAGCCGCCGGATCGGCACGATCTGGCGGAGCCACAAGGACGTCCCGGTCCAGGAGCATGTCGTCGCCCTGCTCGAGGCGGTGGATCCCGAGCTTCCCGAACGCCTCGGCCGCGGAGTGATGTCGGTCTTGGTCCACGCCTACGCGAACGCGGCCCTCCTCCTGCCGCCGACCCCGGACCAGAGCGCAAAAGCGACGCTGACAGCGCTGGCCGCCCAGGGGATCGTCCTCTGCGTCGTCTCCAACACCATGCGCACCCCAGGCTTCGTCCTGCGCAAGATCCTGGACGGCTATGGTCTCCTCGCCCCCTTCAAACTGCTGACCTTCTCGGACGAGTGTGGCGTCAGGAAGCCCGCTCCCGAGATCTTCCATCTGACCCTCCGCCAGGTGGGAGTGGCCCCCGAAGAAGCGGTCCACGTCGGAGATGACTCCGTCCTGGACGTTCAGGGCGCTCAAGAGGCCGGCATGCGCGCCATCCAGGTCACCTCCGTGTCGCGGACCACCCTCTCCCGCCAGCCGGATGCAACGATCCGCCGTCTGGGTGACCTGCCTCAGGCGTTGTCGCTCCTTCCGTGAGGCAGGCCGTTATGGTGAAGACTGCGTCGGGGTTTTTAAGGTTGCGGCGCAGCCGGAGGAGGCGGTAAGATCGGACGTCGGCTGAGGAGCCCGGGGCCAGATGGAACTCAAAGATCTGAAGGGGAAGATCCGAGACATCAAGGATTTCCCGACCGAGGGAGTTCTCTTCAGAGACATCACCACGCTGCTCAAGGAACCGCAGGCCTTCAAGTATGTCGTGACCCAGATCGCGCTGGGGTACATCCAGGAGCGCGTGGAGCTGGTGGTGGGGATCGAATCGCGCGGCTTTATCTTCGGCGGGGCGGTGGCCGCGGAGCTGGGCGCAGGCTTCGTGCCCGTGCGCAAGCTCGGCAAGCTTCCCGGGAAGACCATCGAGGTCGAGTACGAGCTGGAGTACGGGCGGGACGCCCTGGCCATCCACGAGGACGCGATCAAGGCCGGCCAGCGGGTCCTTGCCGTGGACGACCTCCTCGCCACGGGCGGCACAATGGCGGCCACGCTCCGGTTGATCGAGCAGTTGGGCGGTCAGGTGGTGGGCGTGGCGTTCCTGATCGAGCTCGGGTTCCTCAAGGGCCGGGAGAAGATCAAGCAGTATCCCATTCACTCGCTCATCGTGTATGATTGAGGGGGAATATTGGCCGTGAATCTGACCCGTACGATCGTGGGTGGGCTCGCGCTGGGAGGAGTCCTGCTGGGACCGGCGGCTCCGCTCGGCGCCGAGGAACTGCGCGCCGCGCTCAGCGCCCCGCTGATCCTGAACCTGCTGGCGCTGCCGACGGAGACCCCCGGGGCCGCGTTCCGGGAATCTCTGCGCGAGGTGCCCTCCGCACGCGCCGAGCCGCAGTGGGAGATGCTCCCCGACGGGAATGCACGCTTCGGCACTCCCGCGTTGCACGTTATCGTCAAGAATCCCTGTCCGGGCCATACGCCGGTGGCCCTTCCTGGACGCAGCCCCCGCTAGTCGTCCGAACGTCCTCGAGCTTTCATCTTCCGCTGGCCCTTTCCGGTTCTCTTCAAGAACGTGCACAGGAGGTTTCGATGGCGATAAAAACCGTGGGTGTCGTTGGCTGCGGGCTCATGGGGTCGGGGATCGTCCAGGTGGCGGCCCAGGCGGGGTTCTCGACAGTGGTCGTCGAGGCCAACCAGGCGCTGCTGGACAAGGGGCTGGCGGCCATTCGGAGGACGCTCGAGGGGCTCGTCGCCAAGACGAAATTGGATGCCGGGGAGAAAGACGCGATCCTGGGTCGCATCGCGGGGACAACGCGGCTGGAGGATCTCAAGGCGTGCGACCTCGTCGTGGAGGCGATCACCGAGAACCAGGCGCTCAAGAACGAGACCTTCGCCAAGCTGGATCGGATCTGCCCGTCCCACGCGCTGCTGGTGTCCAACACCTCCTCCTGCAACATCACCGCGATGGCCGCGGCCACGAAGCGGCCCGGCCAGGTGCTGGGGCTTCACTTTTTCAATCCCGTCCCGCTGATGAAGCTGGTCGAGGTGGTGCGGACGATCCTCACCGACGAGGACTCGTTCAAGCTGGCCTGGCAGTGGGTCCAGGCGCTCGGCAAGGTGCCGGTGGACGTCAAGGACTCGACCGGCTTCATCGTGAACCGGTTGCTGATTCCGTACCTCCTGGAGGCGATCCGGGTGTACGAGTCTGGCCTCGCCTCGCTCGAGGACATCGATCAGGCCATGAAGCTCGGCTGCGGCCACCCGATGGGCCCGTTCGCGCTCTTGGACCTGGTGGGGCTCGACACGGCCATGTACGTGGCCGAGGTGATGTTCGAGGAGTTCCGCGAGGCCCGCTACGCGCCACCGCCGCTCTTGAAGCGCATGGTGATGGCCGGTCGCCTCGGGCGGAAGAGCGGGCGCGGGTTCTATGACTACAGCAAGCCGTGAGCGCGGTCTCCCGTGAGGCGAGGGTGCACCAGCTCTACTACCTGACCGACGAGCAACGGGCCGTTCGCGACCTCGTGCGCCAGGTCGCGCGGGACAAGATCGCGCCGCTCGCCGCCCGGGTGGACGAAACCGAAGCCTTTCCCGAGGAGTCCATCCGCCTCCTCGCCCAGCAGGGGCTGTACGGCATCTGGGTCCCTGAGGCGTATGGCGGGACCGACATGGGCTGGCTGGCCCTCTCGCTGGTGACGGAGGAGATCGCCTGGGCCTGCGCGGCCACGGCGACCCAGTACTTGGTCCAGCCGCTCGGGGGACTGCCGATCCTCCGGTGGGGGACGGAGGCGCAGAAGAGGCGGTACCTGCCGCGGCTGGCCAGCGGGGAGATCCTGGCCGCGTTTTCGCTCTCGGAACCGGGCTCCGGTTCCGACGCCGCCTCGCTCTCCACGACGGCGGTGCGGCAAGGGGACCGGTACGTCCTGAACGGCTCCAAGCAGTGGTGCAGCAACGGCGATCACGCGGGCGTCATCGTCGTGTTCGCCACCGTGGACAAATCCAAGGGCGCCAAAGGGATCACCGCCTTCCTGGTCGAGCCCGGGATGCCCGGGTTCGCGGTGGGAAAGAAAGAGAAGAAGATGGGGATCCGGGGGTCACCCACTGTCGCGCTCCATTTCACCGACTGCGCGGTCCCGGTGGAGAACCGGCTCGGCGCCGAGGGCGAAGGGTTCGGCATCGCGATGAGGACCTTGGATTTCACGCGTCCCCCCACCGGGGCGATGGCGCTCGGGATCGCCCAAGCCTCCCTGGACGCCGCCACCGAGTACGCCCGGCAGCGGAAGCAGTTCGGCCAGCCGATCGGGGCGTTCCAGGGGATCCAATTCATGCTGGCGGACATGGCGGTGGCGGTCCACGCCTCGCGGCTGATGATCCACCACGTGGCGAGCCTCCAGGATCGCGGCGCGGACGTCACCACCCTGGAATCCTCGATGGCCAAGTGCTTCGCGGCAGATACGGCGATGCGGGTGGCCACCGACGCGGTCCAGATCTTCGGGGGGTACGGCTATACGCGCGAGTACCCGGTTGAGCGCTTCATGCGCGACGCGAAGATCATGCAGATCTACGAGGGGACCAGCCAGATTCAGCGGGTCGTGATCGCCCAGCATCTCCTCGGCCGCCTCTAGCACCGGGGCCTGCGTACAATCTCGTGGAAATGAACGGGACATGTGTGGCACTATGGTTGGTGGAGCCGAATGTGCTGCGGGCGCTGCAGCTTTCCTACCGGGGCTCCCTCCACGAGAGCGACGAACTCTCCCTCGACGGGCCCCGCGAGAATCGGCTGGCCGACGGCCACACCGAGCAGTTGCATCCGGGCCGCTAGGCCAGGTTGAGGGGTACCTCCTTGCGCTGGTCCACGCGAGTTCTTTTCTCCTCGCTGGCGGCGGTCCTGGTTCCGCTGATCGTCCTCGCCCTGGTGGGCCTGCCCTCTGTGTCCTCCCAGATCTCCCGATCCGCCGAGGCCGACCTAGAGATATGGACCCGCACGACCGCCGCCTTTGTCGCCGCGGCTCTCGAAGATCTTCAGCGTGAGGCCCGCCTTCTTGCGCGCGATCCGGCCATCATCCAGGGCGTCGTCAGAGGCGACTGGGGCACCCTCGCCCGCGGGGCCTCTCCCCGAATGTTGTCGCTGACCCTGGAGCGAGTCGCCGACCTGGTCCTGATCGTGGATGAGCGGGGTGCCCCTCTCGTCCAGGTTCCCGCCGCTTCCGTTCCCGCCGGGACGCGCCTTCCAATCGGATCCCCGGCTCCCGTCGGCACGGTTCAGCTCATCTCGGAGACGCCGATGCTGCTGGGTGCCGTGCCGATCGTGCAAGACGGGCGTTCGCTGGGGACCGTCCTGGTGGGCAGAAAGTTCGACGGCCTCGCCAAGCAGCTTGGCGCCGATCCTCCCCGGATGGAGCTGCTCGTCCTCGCGGAGGGCACACCCGTCTATACGACGCTGCCCGAGGGAGCCTCCGGGGTGCGATGGGCCGACGCCACGCGGCTGGGGCGGGCGGAGCTGGGGGGCGCTTCGTATTTTGTGCGCGCGGTCGGTCGGTGGCCTGATGTGGCGCTCTGGCTCCTCGCTCCGGACGCCGGGCTGCAGGCGACGCAGGGCCTCGTCTCGACGTGGCTTGTCGGATTCCTGCTGTTCGCCGCGTGCGCCATGTTTGTGGCGAGCTGGATCCTGACCCGCTGCGTGCTCCGGCCGATCGAGGCGATGGGCGAGGGAGCGCGCCGCGTGGCGGCCGGGGACTTCGACACACGCATTCCCCCCGGGCCGGAGCGGGAACTCGGCGACATGGCCCGCGCCTTCAACGACATGGGGACGTTCCTCCAGCGTTGGCGGCGTGAGGTCGAGCACAGGGGCCGCGACCTTGAAGCGCTGAACGCCGTCGCTTCCACGCTGAACCGGAGCCTGGATCTCGTCCCCGCGGTGGAGGAAACGCTGGAGGTGGTCCGTCGGGTGACCGAGACGGACGTGGCGGCCCTCTACCAGGCGGACGAGGGCGGCCAGACGCTCTCCCTGATTGCGCAGCGCGGCCTCTCTCCTGAGCTCGTGGAGCGCTTCCGAGTGCGCCCGGTCGAGGAATCCTCCTTCGGTCACGCCATGAAGACCGGCCGGCCGACCGTGTCGGCCCCGTCCCTGGCTGAGCCGCGAGGGTATCGGAGTCAGATCACCCTGCCCATCCCGGTGAAGGGGGAGATGTGGGGGGTGATGATCCTCGCGACCGCGACGGCGCGCGACTTCACCCCTGGCGAGACGCAGCTCATGGAGGGCGTGGCCTACCAGGTGGGGGCGGCGCTGGAGCGGGCCTTGCTCTTCGCCGAGACCCGCGAGAAGGGGCAGAGACTGGAGAGTCTCGTCGGCGTGGCCCAGACGGTCACCGCGCGTCTGGACCTGGATCAGGTGCTCGAGAACGTCGTCCAGGCGGCGTCCGGCCTGGTGCCCGAATCGTCGGTCCGGTTGTGGGTTGCCGAGGAGGATCGGCTCGTTCTGCGCCGCGAGAGCGGAACGGGAGCTGGCGCCTTCGGTGGGCGCCAGACGACCTTTGCCTTCGGGGAAGGGCTCGCCGGGCACGTGGCCCAAACCGGTGAGCCGCTGGTAGTCGAACGGGTGCTGGAGGATCCCCGGACGGTCAACATCGAGTGGATGGGACAGGAAGGCTACGTGTCGTTCGCCGGCGTGCCGCTTCTTTTTCAGAATCGGGTCCTCGGGGTGCTGGCAATCCTGACGCGGCGGCTCACCCGCTTCAGCAAGGAGGAAATCCAGCTTCTGATGTCATTCGCTACCCAGGCGGCCATCGCGATGGAGAACGCCCGGCTTTACGCCGAAGCCTCCCGCAGCGCCGCCGAGCATCAGGCCCTGTTCGAACTCGCGGGCCTCGTCGGCTCCACGCTGAAGGTCGAGCGGGTGCTGGACGTGATTCATTAGCTCCCTCCAGGTCCGCATGGGAGAGGGGACATCCGGGAAGGCCATGCAGTATCGCGCGCCGGTCTGGTCTTCGGACCTCCTGAACGACCCGACCATTACCCTGAGCGAGAGGACGCGCGATCTCGTCACGCGGGAGGGGTATCGGGCGGTGTTGTCCGTCCCGATCCTGATCAAGGGCAACCCCTACGGGGTCATCGCCGTGTACTGGTGGGAGCAGTACTCGCCCGCCTTCTCCGAAGTTCGCCTCCTGAGCGCGCTCGCCGGCCAGGCGGCGGTGGCGCTTGAGAACGCCCAACTCTACGAAGCGGCCACGCGCCGGGGGAAGCGGCTCGAGACACTCGCCGAGCTGACCCAGACCCTGACCGCCACGCTGAGGGTCGAGGAGGTCCTGGACCGAGTCGTGGGCTCGGCCGTGGAGCTGTTCGGCTCCAGCGTGTCCCGGCTGTGGCTCGTGGATGAGAGCGGCGAGACGCTCTCTCTCCGGGCTCACGCCGGATCGGTCGCCAAAGATCTTGGGGTCACGCGCTTCCGGGTCGGCGAAGGCCTGGTCGGGCGGATTGTAGCCGACAGGGCCCCGCTCGTCGTCCCCGATCTCCGCGAGGACCCGCGCGCGGTCAATCGCGAGCGCCACCAGACCGAGGGGGTCATCTCTTACGCCGGCGCGCCGATGTTGCTGGGGGATCGCGCGCTGGGGGCGCTGGGCATCGCCCTCCGGGAACCGCACGAGTTCAGCGAGGAGGAAGTCAGCCTGCTCCAGTC
>JACQCL010000201.1 GCA_016201645.1 Candidatus Rokuibacteriota bacterium | reverse complement strand
GGCGATTCCGGGAAAGCATCTGGTGCCGCTGGCCGAGATCATTGGCGAGGCGCTGGGGATCGGGGCGGAGAGCGCGGGGGTGGAGGCCGAGTGGCGGAAGCTGGTTGACGCCGGCGGAAGCGAGCTGGCCGTCCTCATGGACCTCCCGGAGGCCGAGCTGGCGCGCTTCGCCCTGCCGAAGATCCTGGAGGGGATCCGCCGGATGCGGGCCGGCCGGCTCACCATCGTCCCCGGCTACGACGGCGTGTACGGGAAGGTGAGCCTCTTCGCCAAGGAGCCGGAGTCGGCCGCGCCCCAGCTCGCCCTGTTCTGATCTATCCGGCGAGCCGGCTCAGCACCAGCGCCTTGAGGCTCGCGTAGTCGAAGACGGTGCCCTGGCGCGGGGGGACCTCCGCTTCGGTCTTGAGCCCGGTCTCGCTCACGATCACGCAGATCGTTTGGGAGGGATCGAGCTGCTTTGCCGCGAGGAGCCGCCGGAGCACGGCGAGGGCCGCGACGCCGGTAGGCCCGGCCCAGATCCCCTCGGTGCGGGCCAGGACTTTCTGGGCTTCGAGAATTTCCTCGTCCTCAGCGTCCCCTGCTAACCCGCCGCTCTCGCGAAGAAGGCGGAGGGTCCACTCCCCCTTCAGTCCGGGGTTGCCTGACGCCAGGCCCTCGGCCACCGTGTAGCCGATTTCGATGGGGCGGAGCGGCCCGCCGTCGCGCCACGCGCGGGAGACGGCGTTGGCGCGGGTGGCCTGGGCCGCCACCATGAGGGGCGCCTTGTCGATCCACCCTAATTGCTTGAGCTCGCGAAAGCCGCGTACCGTGGCGATGAAGGTCTCGCCGACCGCGACCGGGGCGACGACGACGTCGGGGGCTCGACGGTCATTCTGCTCCCAGATCTCGTAGGCCAGGGTCTTCTTCCCCTCTTGCTTGTAGGCGTTCCGCGACGCGCCGCAGTCGAAGAAGAGCTGCTCCTCCGCGAGGCGGTCCCAGTGGCCGATCAGGTCGTCGTACACGCCCTTGTAGATGATGAGATCCGACGCCGTGGCGGCCATGTGGAGCATCTTGGGGGCCGAGGCCTGCTCGTACACGAAGATGAGAGACCGGAGCCCCGCCCGGGCCGAATAGGCGGCGATCGAGGAGCCGGCGTTCCCCGAACTAACGACCGACGTGACCCGCTGCCCGAACTGAAGCGCTGCCGCGACCGCCGTCGCCGACGAACGGTCCTTCACGGTGCCGGTGGGGTTGGTGCCGTCGAACTTCAGGAGCAGGCGCTTGACTCCGAGGGATTTCGCTAGCCGCGGCGACTCAAGCAGTGGCGTCTGCCCTTCGCCGCGGGTGACCCGGTGCGCGGGGTTGGCGATGGGCAGGACTGGCGCGTAGCGCCAGAGGCCTCGTCCTTGAAACGCCGCGGGGCCCCGCGCGGCGAGGGCGCCGAGGTCGTAGGTCAGCTCGAGGAGGCCCCGACACTTCTCGCATTCGAGCCGATAGCTGAGAGGATATCCGGCCCCGCAGTCGATGCATCGGAGCCCCGTCGCAAACGACTCCGTGGTCATGCTAGGCCCCTCGCTCCACCGGGGTCCCTCCACCGGGGTCAGGTCTTGCAATCCAATACTCCAACGGCCGGCGCGCCAGGACTAGGCATGTCGCATTGCAAGACCTGACCCCTCTGCGGGGGCATCAGCGGAGGCCGAAGCGGTCGGCGATGGCGGCCAGCATCTCCTCGATCCGGTGGCGGAGCGTGTGCTCGCCGAGCGCGCGCCTGAGGGCGTTGTCGCCGATCGCCCGCGCCTCGTCGGGATGGGCCAGGTAGAAATCGAGCTGGCGCTTGAGCTCCCCGAGGTCGCGGTACGCCACGACCTCCTCTCCCGGCTTGAAGAGATGTTCAAGCTCTTCCTTCAAGTCCACTACCTGGCACGCCCCGCTGGCGGCCAGTTCGAAGGCGCGGGTGTTCACCCCCACGATGTCGTTCATCGGATGGTGGTGGTTCAGCGACAGGAGCGAGCCCGAATAGACCGCGAGCTTGGCGCGTCCCCAGACGGCCGGGCCCGCGATCATCTGGCGGAGCGCCGGGTCGCTCGCGTCCCGCCAGCCGGATCCCCAGAGCCTGACGGGATAGCCGATGAGCTCCCGGACGAACCTCTCGCGGTAAGGGTAATGGCTCCCGACGAAGGAGATTGCACTCCCGTAGCGCTGCTGCTCCTCGGGAGTCAGCGTGACGGGATGATGCATCGCCGGCACGCAGTACATCGGCAGATAGTAGAGGTTGGTGAGGCCCACCTGCTGGAGGCTTCGGAGCGCGTAGCGCTCCTTGGTGAAGAAGACGTCGTACGCCTCGATGCACTCGAACGGGATCATCCAGAGCGGGTTGTCGGGGAAAAAATTCAGGAACACCGCGTCCAGGCGTTTCTTGACGCGGCGGATCACGCCGGGCGTGATGGGGCCCCCTTTGATCACGAGGACCACCTGGGGATGCCAGTCCAGACAGGCGCGTTCCAGGCGCCGCAGAATCCAGAGCTGGTAGGCTTCCTTGGTGCCGACGTTTTTGTAGAGCGGGTTGTCCCGCCGGTAGGCGAAGGTCTTGACCTCGTGGCCCAGGGCGAGGAGCTCGTCCCGGAAGTCCATGCCCATGTGCTCGGGGCGCTCGAACGGCAGCACGATCAACCAGCGCATGTCAGGGTCGCGCGGGAGCGCTCAGGGGAGCGAGCTCCAGAGCGCTTCGAGGGAGGGGGGATTCCACCATGGCGTGAGCTTGAGGTCTTCGGCGATGGCGCGCGCGGCGTTGTAACCGGGCAGACCCGTGATGTTGCCTCCCGGGTGCGTGCACGCCCCGCAGAGGTAGAGTCCAACGACTCCGGTGTGGTACGGCGGAATCCCCGGGAACGGACGGTTGATGCCTCGCTGCTCTACTCCAAGCCAGCCGACGCCGGGGTCGCCGCGAGCCATGTTCGGAAGGTGGCGCTCCGTGTCCAGCGGTGAGTGGGCCAAGTGGCGGAGGATCACGCCCTCGGTGAGGTTGGGGGCGAAGGAGCGCCAATACTCCAAGATCTCTCCCAGCCGGGTCAGCTTAGCCTGATCCCAGTTTTCCGCCCGGCCACTCAAGAGGTACGGAACCTTCTCCCACATGAAGGCCGTGTGCTTGCCCGGAGGAGCCTGGCTCGGATCGAAGGCCGTCGGGGTCGCTCCCCAGAGGATCTTTCGGGATGCCAGCTCGCCCCGCCCGAACTGGGCGTGGAGGCCGTAGATCTGGTCCGGAGAATCGAGGCCGAGGATGGTCAGGAACGCCTGATCCACGTCCGGGTGTGTTCCCCGCGCCGCATAGCGGGGCGGCTCGTTCAGGGAGAGGTGAACGCCGAAGAGGGGCCCCACGATCTGATAGAGGTAGGCCCGGAGTCCCACCCGCGCCATCGGGTTCAGCTTGTCCATGCCGACCAGTTCCTGGAGCGTCTGGTGGGGATTGAGGCTCGACGCGACGAAGGCGCGGGCCTTGATCCGTCGCCCATCCGCGAGCTCGATCCCGGTGGCCCGGCCCTGCTCCACGGTGATCGCGCGAATCTTCTGTCCTTCCCAGATCTCTCCCCCGGCGGCCTCCACGGCCCTTCTGAGCCCCTGGGCGACCACCGCGGACCCGCCAACGGCCAGCTCGGCTCTGGGCGAGTGTACGATCAGCGACGGGATCACCAGCCCCTGATTGGGGGCGTGGATGTCCAACTCGTGGGCGACGCAGAGATGGAGGAGGAGAGCCCGCACCGTGAGATTGTCGAAGTGGCTCTCGACGAACTCGCGCGGCGTCAGGGCTTCGATCTCGAGGTATTTCCGGCCGAGGGTGCTCCGCTCGAGGAAGGGGCGCTTCTTGTCCCGTGACAGAGGGGGCGAGGCCAGCTCGGGGTCCACGATCTTGTCCACCATCTCGCGGTAGTCTTCGGCGATCCGGCGCCAGGTCTGGGCGTCTTTCTTCGAAAACTCGGCAATGGAGGCGCAGGTCTGATTGAGGTCCAGGTACCAGCGGAGAGCGCGACCGCTCCGTTGGATCAGGGCGAGGTTCAGCGTGGGTCGGACTGTGCGCACCCCGTGGCTCTCGAGTTGCAGGTCCCGGTACCATGGCCTGGCGGAGAGCCCTTCGAGGAAGACCGCGTGGATGTTATGACGGAATCCGGGATGAAGGTTGTCCTCCACGGTCGCGAGGCCGCCCCCGACGCGCGGGTTTTTCTCGACCGTGAGAGTCCGAAGGCCCGCCCTGGCAAGGTAGGCCTGGAGGATCAGCCCGTTGTGGCCACCTCCCAGGATGATGCCGTCGTACTCGTTCGCTTCCGCCATAGTGCGGACCCGAGGTATCGGCTTACTTCAGGCGCGCCATGTCCTCGGGAAAGCTCGAGACAAAGGAGTAGGACTTCACGACCCCTTTGTCGTCGAAGCGCACCGTGAGCTGCTTGGTGAACTCTCGGTTCGCGAAGGCCTGGACGTAGGTCCACCCCCACGTCGGATCACCCGTGTCGAGCCCCACCTGGTGGGGTTCGCCGAAGAAGCGGAGCAGGTCTGCCTTCGTGGTCTTGCCGACCGCGAGCAGATCCTTCGTCGGGGATGGGAAGTCGCTCCCGAACTTGAGGCCGCCGCACCCGGCGACAAGCGTGGCGATCAGGAGAATGTTGATGAGCCGTCTCGGATGCATACGCGCCTTATAGCATGGGGGCAGGTCTCGGTCAATGACGCTTGACATGCTCGGGCGTGCTGGCTAGGGTGAGGGGCACAGAATTCAAGGGAGGAGGTACTCGTCGTGCCGGTTCCCGTCATGAAAGGATTCATGAACCTCGACCGGATCCCGGAGGAGAAGGTGACCGATAAGATCACGCGCCGGATCGTCACCGGAGAGAAGGAGATGGTGGTCTTCTGGCGGATGAAGGCCGGCGCCCACGCCGCCGCCCACAGGCATCCCAACGAGCAGATCTTCTGGCTCCTCTCGGGGAAGATGGAGTTCCGCCTGGGCAACGAGAAAAGAACGTGCGGCCCCGGCGACCTCGGCGTCATTCCCGCCGGGGTGGAGCACGAGGCGTGGTTTCCGGAGGATACCGAGGTCATTGATATCTTCTCCCCGCCGCGCGAAGATTTCTATACGGGGCAGGATAGTTACCTCCGGAAGGGATGAGCGAACGTCGAGGGAGGACCTCCCATGTGTTTGCCGAATGTCACCGAGCACATCGAGGCGGGGCTCCGGCGACGGGAGTTCCTGAAGTACGCGGGGTCCGTCGCCGCCGCCGGCCTCTTTGAGGCGGGCGAGGCCATCGGGGCGCCCCATCCCCTTGAACCGGATCTGGATCTCGAGTTCGCGGCCCGGATGGAGGGTCCGGCGATCGCTTTCACCCTGACCCTCCACAATCCTCACCGGGAGGAGATCCGTCAGATCCGCCTTGCCGGTCCCATCCCCGGTGGAACGACGTTCTCACGGGTCCTGGAGGTCCCGCGCCGGAGTCCGGCCCACGTCGAAGGTGACGAAGTGATCTGGGAAGTCCCGCGCGTGGCCCCGGAGTCGAGTCTCGGCCCGTTTCGCTACGAGGTCCAAGCGACGGGCGAGGCGGTCGTCGTTCAGGGTCGTGCCCGGGTCTCCTGGTCGCACCCGACAGCCGGGACGGCCGTGTCGCCGACGCTCACCCTCGTCGCCCGCGCTGAGGCCGCCGCCTGGCAGAAGATCCTCGATCTGAGCCACACGCTCTCCTCGTCCACTCCCATCTGGCCCGGGTATACTCCGATCCAGATCCAGACCCTGGTGACTCACGACAAAGACGGTTATTACGCCAACCAGTGGACCGTTCACGAGCATCACGGCACCCATCTGGACGCGCCGCTGCACTTCGGCAAGGGCAAGTGGGCCGCTGACGAGATCCCGGAGACAAGCCTCGTCTGCCCGGCGGTGGTGATCCACGTTCACGAGCGGGCGAAGACGAATGCTGACACGCTGGTCACGATTGACGATGTCAGGGCGTGGGAGGGGAGGCACGGCAGGATTCCGCGCGGCGCCGCGGTCTTCATGCATTCCGGGTGGGAGTCCCGGATCGGGGACCAGGCGGCCTATCGCAACATGGATGACAAGCAGGTCCTTCATTTCCCCGGCTTTTCTCCCGAGGCCGCCGATTTTCTCCTCAAGCAGCGCCAGATCAACGGGATCGGGGTGGACACGCTCTCCCTCGACTACGGCGCCTCCAAGGAGTTCAAGGTGCACTATGCGGTCCTGCCGGCCAACAAGTGGGGGCTCGAGAACCTCGCGAACCTGGGGAAGCTCCCGGAGCGGGGCGCGACGGTCTTCGTGGGACTGCCGAAGGTGAAGGGCGCGTCCGGCGGGCCCACCCGCGTGATCGCGGTCTGGTAGCGAATGAGCGACGCCCCCGCCGAGACGTTCACCTCCGACGAACAAGAGGCGCTGGCCCCGCACTTCACGAACCTCGACGGCCCGGTTTTTGCGCTCGTCAACCTGCCCGAGGTCGTGAAGGGCGCTCTCTTTGCCCGTTATTCCCGGTCGGCCAAGTCCCTCAGGCGCTTGTTCCTCGACGAGTTCCTCGATCAGGTGGGAACGGGGTCCGCCTCCGGCGCGGTCGGGGTCAAGCGGGCAGAAGAGCTTTACGAGCGGGTCTTCAACGAGTACGGGGATGATTCTGTC
>JACQCL010000200.1 GCA_016201645.1 Candidatus Rokuibacteriota bacterium | reverse complement strand
GGAGAGATCTGCTCGACCCACACCTTTCAGGACCGCGTCGCCACGATCGGGCGCGCCAAGGCTGCCGGGCTCTCGCCGTGTTGCGGCGCCCTCTTCGGGATGGGCGAGGAGGCCGAAGATGTCATCGGGCTGGCGTACCGGCTCCGGGAGCTCGGAGCGGATTCGATCCCGATCAACTTCCTGGTCCCGATCGGCGGCACGCCGTTGGCCGACCGCCCCCCGCTCGATCCCAGGGAGTGTCTCAAAATCCTCTGCCTCTTTCGCCTGCTGAATCCCACCGCCGAGATCAGGATCGCCGCCGGGCGTGAAGTGCAGCTCCGCTGGCTTCAGCCGCTGGGCCTCTACGTGGCCAATTCGGTCTTCGTCGGCGACTACCTCACGACCAAGGGACAACTCCCCGAGGCAGATTTCGCCATGATTCGCGATCTGGGCTTCACGATTCTCGGCCACGAGGCGGAGGAGGTCGAGTGCGTCGCTCAGCCCTGGATGGCTGGCGGGCTCGGCGGCGGCGCAGGGAGTCTCACCAAGCGCCACAACGCGTGAGGGGGGCCCGGCTCCTCCATCTTACGGCGATCCTCCTGGCTGGTGCCCTGGCAGGGGGCTGTGTCGGTCTCGGCGATCCCAAACCTGGCGCCCCGGCGCATCACCTCGAGCACGGCTTCAGGAATTCGAACCCCGCCTACGCTCGAGCGAGCGCGTGGGTCCGGACGAGATTCTTCTTTGCCCGCCTCTGGGCGACGACTTTCCACCCTCGCTCCGCTGATCTGCCGCGTGTTGACAACGACGGCAGGGCCCTCCGGGAGAACCTGAGCGAGGCGACGGTGACCTGGGTCGGGCACTCGACGCTCCTGATCCAGCTCGATGGGGTGAACCTTCTGACCGATCCCCAGTGGTCGCGGCGCGCGAGCCCGGTCTCCTTCCTCGGCCCTCAGCGCGTGACACCTCCCGGCCTCAGGTTCGAGGACCTCCCCCCGCTCCACCTGGTCCTCATCTCTCACGACCACTACGACCACCTGGACGTGGCCACGGTCATGCGGCTGGCGGAGACCCATCGCCCTCTCTTCCTGGTCCCGCTGGGCCTCAAAGCCTGGTTCGCGGGCCTCGGGATCACTCGCGTGGAGGAACTCGACTGGTGGGAGAGCCGAGTCTTCAACGGGCTCACGCTGACCTCCGTGCCCGCCCAGCATTTCAGCGGGCGGGCCTTCTGGGACCGGAACCGCCAACTCTGGAGCGGCTGGGCGGTGGCGGGCCGGGCCAAGCGGCTCTACTTCGCGGGCGACACGGGCTACTACGATGGGCTCAAGGAAATCGGCCGGCGACTCGGGCCCTTCGACCTGGCCGCGATCCCGATCGGCGCCTACGTGCCGCCGTCAATCATGACGGCCAATCACACCGATCCCGAGGAGGCGCTCAAAGCCCTGGAGGATGTCAGGGGCCGGCGGCTGATCGGCATCCACTGGGGGACCTTCGACCTGGCCGAGGAGCCCATCGAAGAGCCCCCGAAGCGGGTGGCGGCCGAAGCCCGCCGCCTCGGCCTCGATCCGGAGCGGATCTGGGTCCTCAGGCACGGCGAGACCCGCCGCTGGTAAGATGGGGGCGGCCATGACCCGGAAGAAGGTTTTGTTCCTGTGCACTGGAAACTCGGCAAGGAGCCAGATGGCCGAGGCCTTCGCACGCGCCTATGGGAAAGAGAAGGTGGCGGCGTTCAGCGCTGGCCTAGAGCCGAAGAGGCTCCACCCGGTCGCCGTCGAGGTCATGAGGGAAAAGGGGATTGACGTTTCCCGCCAGGAGTCCAAAGCGTTTTCCGAAGACCTGGCGCGGAGGATGGACTATGTGATCACCGTGTGCGGGAACGCGGAAGAGCACTGCCCGATGCTTCCGCCAGGCGTCCGCCGGCTTCACTGGCCCCTCGAGGATCCGGCTCGCGCTACAGGCTCCCCCGAGGAAGTCCGCGAAGTATTCCGCCGTTCCCGGAATGAGATCGAGCAGCTAGTCCAGAAGTTCCTCGGCGAAGTGTAGCCTCATCGGCAACACGACGGCGCATTCGCCAGCGGGATCGCGGCGGATTCCCTGTCGGCCTCAGACTCGAGGTCGTAGTTGAGGTGGTACACCTCCCACTCCACCCCGTCCGGATCCTGGACCCAGAACTTGTCCTGGTTGGCGTGGCAGCAGTTCACGCTCATTTCCTCTCGGACCGGGAGGCCGGCGGCCTTCACGCGGGCCAGATGGGCCATCACGATCTCGCTGGAGCCGACCTGGATGCCGACGTGGTCCACCGCTCCCTCGGCGGCGGGACGGCCGGGAGACAGGGCCACGTTGACCGGGGCCCACTCAGGGAGAAACTTGAGATACCCCGGCTTTTCCTTGACCGGGGCGCCGCCGAAGAACTTCTGATAGAACTCTCCACTCTTGGCCAGGTCGGACACATGCAGGTGCAGATGGACTTTGGCGCTCATGGGACCCTCCTTCTAGCAGCAGGCGGTCAGAAAGCGGACCAGCGTCGTGACCGTCTCCCGCTGCACTGAATAGTAGATGTACCGCTCTTCCTTGCGACTCTCGACCAGCCCGGCCCGCCGCAGCACGTCCAGGTGGTGGGACAGGGTGGGGCCGGGCACCCCCAGCGCCTCCTGGATCTCGCCCACGGCCACTTCTCGCTTGGCCCGCACGAGGAAGAAGAACACCCCGAGGCGGGTCAAGTGGGCGAGGGCTCGGAACGCGTGCGCGTGGGCTTCGTTGGCTTCGAGCCGGGCTAATGGGACGGGCGCCATTGTTTTCATGTTTCGACATATATCGAAATATCAAAGCGGTGTCAAGCGGTCTTTTCGCCGGCCTGAGGTATACTGAGTCCGTGGCGAATGAACGGAAGTACCAGCTCCAGTCCGACGGGGCCAACCGGCAGATCGACGCGCTCCTCGACGGGCTCGGGGTTCCCCAGGAGACGCGGTCGTATTATTCGCAGATGCTGACGACCGTCCTCAAGATGTTCGAGGACGGCGCGGACGTCGGCGATCTCAAGATCTCCAACTCCACCCTCAAGGAGCTCCGGTACGCCTTCAAAGTGTTCGGCCCGTACCGGGAGGTTCCCAAGGTCACCGTGTTCGGCTCAGCGCGGACTCCCGCGGATCACCCCTTCTCGCTCGAGGCCGAGCAGTTCGGCCGCCGGATGGTGGAATCGGCGTGGATGGTGGTCACGGGGGCGGGGAGCGGCGTGATGGGCGGGGCCACGGAGGGCGCCGGCCGGGAGAAGAGCTTCGGCCTCAACATCCGGCTCCCCTTCGAGCAGGAGGCCAACCCCTGGATTGCCGACGATCCGAAGCTGATTACCTTCAAGTACTTCTTCACGCGCAAGCTCTTTCTCCTGAAGGAGTCGGCCGCCGTCTGCTATCTGCCGGGCGGGTTTGGCACCTGCGACGAGGCGTTCGAGGTGCTGACGCTGATCCAGACGGGGAAGACCCGCATGATCCCGATCATCCTGCTCGACGTCCCGGGAGGCAGCTACTGGAAGGCCTGGGAGGAATTCGTCAGAGGTCAGATGGTCGGCCAGGATTTAATCTCGCCCGAGGACGTCCACCTCTACCACCGGGCGGAGACCGCGGAAGAGGCCGTCGCGGAAATCCTCGGCTTCTACCGGGTCTTCCACTCCCAGCGCACGGTCGGGGATCAGGTGGTCCTGAGGCTCCGCAGGCCGCTTGCCCCGGAAGCACTCGCGGCTCTCCAGCGGAAGTTCGACGACATTCTCAAGGGACCTGCCGAGCAGGTTCGGGGGCCGCTGCCCGTCGAGGGGGACGAACTTCCCGAATTGTCCCGCCTCGTCCTGCCATTCAACCGGACCAG
>JACQCL010000196.1 GCA_016201645.1 Candidatus Rokuibacteriota bacterium | reverse complement strand
CGATCCCGTAGCGGGTGCCGTCCCGGTGCCACTGGACGATTTCCTCGAGGACCGGAAAGAGCTCCTTGAGCAGGAGGTCATCGCCCGTCGCCCCGTAGTAGGCGCGGGTCGCGTTGAAGCACCAGAGGGCGGCGTCCACGCTCCCGTACTCGGGGGCCTCGCCTGAGTCGGGAAAGCGGTTCGGGAGCATTCCCCGATCCACGAAGCGGGCGAAGGTCGTCAGGATTCTGCGGGCCATCTCCGGGCGGCCGGTTGAGAGCGTCAACCCCGGCAGGCTGACCATCGTGTCGCGTCCCCAGTCGCCGAACCAGGGGTAGCCCGCGATCACCGACATCCCGTCCGGCTCGCGGGGAAGCGGACGGCGGACGACGAATTGATCAGCGGCCGGCACCAGTTGCTCGATCCAGGGCGGCGCCTCGACGGCCGCCTGGTAGGCCCGGCGCCAGCGGGACAGGAGCTCCTCCTCATGTTGCCGGCGCCTGAGCCAGGCCGCCTCGCCGTCCAGCGACGGCTGCGCCTCGGCGGAGAGCACAAGCGTCAGCGCGGTGCCGGGCTGGAGCCTCGCCCTGAAGGTCCCGACATAGAGGTGGTCTTCCCGGCAGTCGAGCCCGCGCTCCTGCTCGCGGAGCAGAAGGAAGTCCCGGTACCAGGTGTACGCTGGTTCCACATCCGCGCCCTCGGCCAGGAGAACGAACGGCCGGGCCCCGTCGAAGGGCACCACGCGGAGGCCGCCGGCTACCCGCTCTACCCGCATCAGCCAGCCGTTCCCGCGAGTGGTCGCGTGATGGTCGCGGTAGTTGACGAGGGCCTTCAGCCCGAGCGTGACCGGGCCTCCGGCCCGGAGGAGGCGATACATGACGTAGGTTGTGTTCGCGCCGTGCTCCATCCAGAGGCGCTTTTCCACGACCGCATCGGCGCAGGCGTACGTCCACACCGGTGTCGTCCCGCTGAGACCGAAGCGCTCGAGCTGGCGGTAGCCGTGGGGCTCCACGGTTCCGTCCTGCCAGCGGTTGACAAACAGCGGCCGTTCGGCCCCAGCGTATTCCGCGCTGTCGTCAACCTTCGCGACGAGCAGCGTGCGGCCGAGCGGCGGCTTCAGCGCGGCGACCAGGAGCCCGTGGTAGCGTCTGGTGAGGGTTCCCGCGACAGTGCCCGAGGCGTACCCGCCGATGCCGTTGGCGCAGAGCCATTCCCGGGACTCCGCCGTCGGGAGGTGGCCGCAGGTTTCCCGGCCCCAGTCGATCAGGATCAAAAAATTCTCCTTGACAGATGTATTCTACCTAATTACATTGTAGATATGTAGAAAAGTATTTCTTCGGCGTAGCGGGCATATATCAATGCGTACGGCTGCTAAGCACTCCCTAAAGGTCGCAGATGAAACCTGGATTGCCACCGCCTTGCTTCACCAGGAGAACCCTTCTCGTGAGGATTTCAGGGTCCAGGAGATAGTTGATCGAGCCGCCACGGAGGCCGTAACCGGCGAACTGCGTCCCGGAATATATGTGCACGCGCTTCAGCACTGCGTCGCAAACCGCCGGCCGAACCCGGGAAGGTACCGCATGCTGTTCGCCACGGGCAAGAACACCCGTCGCCTTTTCCGTCCGGGAGATTCCTACCACTCCGCTCGAGACGGCGCCAAGATCGTTCCAGCAAAGGATGACATTCCCGTGAAGTACCACCATCTCGTGGACTGGTATTTCACTGAGTACGTTTCGCAGCCAACCGATGCAAAAAAAACAGATCCCATTCTCCAGCTTCGTGGCCTCGGCAAAGACATGTGGGCGGGCGAGGATCCTGACGGGTACGTGCGCCGTCTTCGTCAAGGTTGGGAATGAGCCGGATCTTCTGGGACACAAATCTGTTTATCTATTTGATCGAGGACTACGGCGACCTGTCCGAACGCGTCGTCGCGCTGCGCAAGCGGATGTTGAGCCGGAACGATCAGCTCTATACGTCGGTGCTCACGCTGGGGGAGGTCCTAGTAAAGCCCACCGAAGTCGGGAACGAGGATCTCCGGCGGCAATACGAAGCTGCAATCGTTGCCGGGGCGGTTGTGATCCCGTTCGATGTGGAAGCCGCGCGAATCTACGCCACCGTTCGCCAGGACCGGGACATACGGCCTCCCGATGCAATTCAGCTGGCGTCCGCCGCGAACGTTCGCGTGGACCTTTTCATAACCAACGACGACCGGTTGAGTGAAAAGACCATACCGGGCATCCAGTTTGTCACGTCCCTTTCAAGATCGCCCCTCTGACGCCGGCATCTCAGCCCGTGAACTTATAGCCCTGCCCGTGAACCGTCAGGATATACGCCGGATGCTCGGGATCCTGCTCGAACTTCTGCCGGAGGCGGAGAATGTGGGTGTCCACCGTCCGGGTGGTGGGAAATTGCTCGTACCCCCAGACCTCCTCCAGCAGCCGGTCGCGGGTGAGGACCTCGCCCCGGTGTTCCACGAGGTAGCGAAGCAGGTCGAACTCCTTCCGGGTCAGCCGAACCTCCTGGCCCTTCTTGAAGACCTGGCGTCCACGAAGGCGGATCCGGACATCCCCGAACGCGAATTCTTCGGACGGGAGACGGGGTCCCGGCCGGCGGAGCACCGCCCTCACCCGCGCCAGGAGCTCCCTCAGGGAAAACGGCTTGGTGACGTAATCGTCGGCCCCCAGCTCCAATCCCAGAACCCGGTCCACCTCTTCCCCCCGGGCCGTGAGCATGATGACGGGGACGTCCAGCCCTTTCTGGCGGAGCGCCTTGAGCACGTCCCAGCCGCTCATCTTCGGCATCATGATGTCGAGCAGGATCAGATCGGGGACCTCTTGCAAGGCCAGCGCGAGACCGTCTTTGCCGTTGGCGGCCGAGAGCGTCTGATACCCCTCGAAGCGGAAGTTGTCTTCCAGTCCCCGCACCATCTCGCGCTCGTCGTCCACGATGAGGATCCGGGGCATGGCCGCGGCTCAGCCGCGCGAGTGCGACAGCGGCAGCCAGAGGGTGAAGCGGCTTCCCTCGCCCGGTCGGCTCGCGACCGTCACCCGTCCCCCATGGCCCTCCGCGACGTGGCGCACGAGGGCCAGCCCCACCCCGCTGCCCCGCCGGCCCTGGGTCTCGCTCCGCCCCACGCGGTAGAACTTCTCGAAGATCCTCTCCTGTTCCGCCGGCGGAATCCCGATTCCCTTGTCCTCCACCGTGAGCGCGAGGTGACCGGCCTCGATGCTGGCCTCCACCCTGAGCGACTTCGACTCCCCGGAATACTTGATGGCGTTGTCCACCAGGTTGGCCAGGGCCTGGCCGACCGCCTCGGCGTCCAGGAGCAGTTCGGGAAGGTCCGGGGCGACCGCCACCTCCACCTTGAAGCCTTCCTGGGTCAGGGG
>JACQCL010000211.1 GCA_016201645.1 Candidatus Rokuibacteriota bacterium | reverse complement strand
GCGAAGTATTCACAGTTGCCCGACCGGGTCACAAAGAGAAAGTCCTCCAGCGGATCCTGGGTGGAAGTCCGCTTGAGGGCCAGGCTGTAGCGAAGGTTCGTCTCCAGATAACTGCCGAGACGCAGGGCGGCCGCCCACTGGTCCGGGATTCCGCGGGTCAGCTCGCGCGCCAACGCCTGGGTCCGCGGGGAGAGGGGCGGGAGCTGGAGGTAGCGGGCCCGCTCCTCCCCGGACAGCGTGCGCTCCATCCCCGCCGAACGCCGCGCGGGTACTTCGAGCTCGGACACCACCCGGTAGTGGAGGCGCGCCTGCGGGAGAGGGGAGCTGACGGAGCCCATGGCGTCCACGGTGAGGGAACCGGCGGAGAGGACCACGCCGAGCAGACGGGGAGCCGCAAAGAGCACCTCGCTGCCGATCGGCTCCAGGTAGATCTCCTGGGTGATCACCGGCCCTGTCCCGCGCGGCCGGCCGAGAGGAATGTGCCCGCCGAAAACGACCGGGATCGTGCGGCGCGTCGGGTCGGTCACCCTCCATTCTCGACCGTTGAAGTGATCGAAGGCGACGCCCCGCCAGCGGAGGCCGGCCAGACCTTGGGGCGAGGCCGGCCCCTCGGGAAACTCGACCCGCATGACGACGCTCGCGTCGGTCTCGATGGTCCCGAAGGAGCCGAGCTCCACGCTCTCGGAGAATCCGGAGACCATCTGCCCCAGTTTGGCCTTGAGCGGCAGGGCCGCCTGCCCCACCCTCGGGATCACAAAAAAGAACAGCAGCGTGAACAGGAGCGAGGTGATCGACGCCACGACGGAGAGGCCCAGGAGCGAGGGGGGCACCAGCCGATGGGATTCAATGACTGCGGACGGCTGGGCGGAGGCGTTGTGCTCGGCTTCCCACATGAGGTGGTAGAGCGCCAACGTCCACGTTCCGACCAGGAGAAAGACCGTGAGGATGAGGAGGAAGCCCACGCTCACGGTGAGCGTGGAGGCGCCCACCAGCATGAAAAAGGAAAGGAGAAGAACGTCCCGGGAGTCCCGGAGCGTTCGCCGGGTGTAGAGCTTGTAGAAGAGCGCGAACAGCAACAGATGCACGAACCCGTCCAGGAGGGATTCCGCCAGGTAGAGCAGGTCGAGCGCGAAGAAGCCGACTGCCAGGAGCATGAGGAGCTGGTGGTGCCGGACAACCGCGGTCACCCGCGAGCGGATCGCCTCGTGCCACCAGCTCGCCGCCACGACCAGCATGACGAAGGGCCACCACGGGGGCTCGAGCAAGCCGGCCAGCGCCAGCGCCGCGAGGCCGTCCACAACCAGAAGGTACATGCAGATTTGAAAGCCCAGCCTGACCAACACGGCTACGCCCCTCGCGCGCCCAGGGGGATTCGAATCTCCCGAAGCGACGGCCCCGCCCCCTCACCCTGCCCTCTCCCCCGATGGGGGAGAGGATTAAGGTGAGGGGGCTCGTACAGGGCCAGCACCTCCAAAATGCGCCGCCGGTGAGCCGGCCCCTCGCCGAGCGGGACGAAGAGCCCCGGGCCGGCAATCTCCACATGCGACCCCTGGCCGAGCACAAGCGAGATGTCGGCCTCCAGGTGCTCAAGGCCGGCGGCAGCCCGCGGTCCCTCGAGGACAAGACGCACCTTGAGGGCTGCCTCCGCCTCCAGCTCACGCACCATCACCGCGCCCGATTTGGCCGTACTTTTCCAGTGGATCAAGCGGGGGTCGTCCCCCAGGCGGTACTCTCTCAGGTTGTACAGATCAGTTCCCCGTCCCGGCCGCGTCTCGCGCTCGGCCCCTGAGCCCCCAAGGCCCCGGAGTTCCTCGAGAGAGAGCGGACGGACCATCGGGAAAACCAGGAATTCGTCGAAGACGACCGGCGGGCCGGCTTTGAGGAACAGCCCGAAGGGGAACCGCGTCATCAGGCGCACGGCCTGAAGCCGGTGCCGGCCCCGGCGCGGGAACGTCGCCTCCCAAGCGTGCAGACGCTGCTGGCCGGGATCGAGCTTCGGGATGAAGAAGACGCGGGGAGCCCTGCCCTGCTCCCTCGCGACCTCGACGACGAGGGAAAAGGAGGCAAGAAGGCGCCTGGTGTTCACCACCACGCACCCAACGACGACAGGAGAGCCGGCAAAGACCTCCCGCGGCGTGACGGGAGACAGGCTGAGCCGCCGCATGGTCTGCTCGGAGATGATTCCGGAGACGACGATCGTGCCGAGCAGCATGGAGATGAGGAGGTAGAGGAGGTTGTTGCCCGTGTTGACGGCCGCGAAGCCGATCCCGAGGGCGGTCAGAAGAAACCACCACCCCTCGCGCGTGGGGCGAATGGTGCGCGGCGGCCGGATCACCCGCCACCAGCGAGCCAGCCAGCTCATGGGCCCTCCCCGGCCCCCCTACCGAGGAACGGGGATCTCTTGAAGGAGGGCGTCCATGATGGCCTCGGCCTCGAGCTCGACACCCGCGGTTCGCTCGAGTCGGGCCCCCACAATGACCCGGTGGGCCAGGGCCGATACGGCCACCCGCTTGATGTCATCCGGAACCACATATTCCCGGCCCTCCACCATCGCATGGGCCTGCGCCGCTCTGAGCAGGGACAGCGAGCCCCGCGGACTTACCCCCAGCGCGAGGAGCGGGGAACGGCGCGTGGCCTCCACGATCGCCATCACGTAATCCAGGAGAGACTCGTCCACGCGGACCTTTTCGGTCGCTCCCTGGAGGGCCGTGACATCTTCGGCCGAGAGGACGGGCTCGAGCTGCTCCAGGACCGGGGCGCCTGCGCCTTTCAGGATCTCCTTTTCGTCCCTCCGCTCTGGATAACCGATCCGGATCTTGAGCAGGAATCGGTCGAGCTGGGATTCAGGGAGCGCGTGGGTTCCTTGATACTCCAGGGGATTTTGAGTGGCCAGGACCATGAAGGGGTGCGGCAGCGGGTAGGTGTGGTGGTCCAGCGAGACCTGGCATTCGTTCATCGCCTCGAGCAGGCTCGACTGGGTTTTCGGCGTCGTGCGGTTGATTTCATCGGCAAGCACGATGTTGCTGAAGAGCGGGCCGGGCTTGAACACGAACTCCCCCGTCTTTCCATCGTAGATGGAAACTCCGAGGATATCGGAGGGGAGCAGGTCGGAGGTGAACTGGATCCGCTGGAAGGTGCAGCCGAGGGACCGCGCCAGCGCGTGGGCCAGCGTGGTCTTGCCGACGCCGGGGACGTCCTCGATCAACAGGTGCCCGCGAGCCAGAAGCCCGATCACGGCCAGGCGCACCACTTCGGGCTTGCCCACGAGCGCCCGGGCGACGTTGAACTCCAGCCGACGGATCAACTCAAGGGATGTCGAGGGCATTGCTCTCGCCTCTTCCAAATTCTACTCCCGCCCCGAGGTCCGGGTCGGCCTGAACGGTCACCCCCCACCAGGACGGACGGGCAGTGTGCTTCTTCGGAAGTCTCACCTACCATGCAAAGGCGGAACCAAGGCCGACTCCGCCCTCATATCTTGGAGCTATTCACATGGAAAATAAAGGAAAACTCCTGAAAATTGACTCGAACGGGAAGAGGGGCGAAAGGCCGGGCGGGTGACGCTTTGCTACATTTTCGTGCCGGGAT
>JACQCL010000010.1 GCA_016201645.1 Candidatus Rokuibacteriota bacterium | reverse complement strand
CCTTCAGCGGCACGCCGCGGTGGTGAAGCTTGGATTGGAGGATGTCCAGCACCGCCTTGAGCTTCATCTCGTCGGGGACGAGCACCCTAATGTCTGTCTCCTCCAGCGCGACCTCGCACTTCGAGCCCTTGAGGTCGTAGCGGGTCGCGATTTCCCGCCGTGTCTGGTCGAGGGCGTTCTGAACCTCCTGCATGTCCAGCTTGCAGGCGATGTCGAAGGAATTCTCCTGCGCCATTGGCCTACCTCATCGGTTCCAGCGGGACAACGGCGACCCCCTTGGGGGGCGTGAAGGTGAAAAGCCGCTCGGCCAAGCCCGCGTTGACGGCAATCCGCGTGAACAGCATGGTGACCGTGTTGTCGAACTGGTCGTAGAGGACGGCCCTCCTCACCAGGAAGTCTTTCCCATCAACGGCGAGAATCAGGCGGGTCAGCACCGGTGTGGGGCGCTTGGGGGTGAGGTCGAGGACGGGGTTGCCGTCCTCATCCGTTCTGACCGCGGGGTTCAGATAGCGCGCCGTGAACTCTTCTCTCACCTTTCCCAACCCCGCGAGGAAGCTTCCCGCCGGCCCCGCCAGGGCGCGCGGCGCCTCGCCCACGTTGACCTGGTTCAGGTCGGGCGTATAGACCCAGAGCGATTGGCCGTCGGAGATGATCTGCTGCGGCGACGGTGTCCGGTACTCCCACCGCATCTTCCCCGGCCGCTTCAGGTACACGGTCCCGTCGGCCCTGATCGTCTGGCCCAGGCTCTTGTTGAACGCCTCCTGGGTGAAATCAGCGCGGAGATCCGCGATACGGGCGTAAACTCCTTCGACTCCCGCCACCACGTCCTCCAGGGGCTGGGCCGCTGCCGACGGCGGCGGGAGGATCCACACGAGCACAGCCAGAGCCAGCGGGAGGACGTGGACCACGGATCACTTGGCTCGTCTGGCAAGGAAGTCCGCGCCGACCAGCACCTCGCGGGGCTTGGCGCCGTCGCCGGGACCGATGATGCGATCCTGTTCCATCATGTCAATGAAGCGGGCGGCCTTGGGGTAGCCGAGGCGGAGCCGCCGCTGGAGGAACGAGATCGAGGCCTGGCGCTGGGAGATGACGAGCTGGACGGCGTCCCAGTAGATCTCGTCGCGCTCGGCCACCGCGGCCATCTCGCCGCTCGCCTCCTCGCCGGCGGACCCGATCTCTTCGTACACGGCACTCCCCTGCTTCCGGAGGAAATCGCAGACCGCCTTCGTCTCGTCCTCCGCCACCCACGACCCATGAATGCGGACCGGGCGCGAGGTCCCGGGTGGGACGAAGAGCATGTCCCCGCGCCCGAGGAGCGTCTCGGCGCCGTTACCATCCAGCACCGTGCGCGAGTCCACCTTCGAGGCCACCTGGAAGGCAATCCGCGCGGGGAAGTTGGCCTTGATGAGCCCGGTGATCACGTCCACCGAGGGGCGTTGGGTGGCGATGATCAGATGGATCCCGACCGCACGGGCTACCTGGGCGAGCCGAACCAGCGAGTTCTGAACCTCGCCGGCGGAGGCCATCATGAGGTCGGCCAGCTCGTCCACGATCACCACCCAGTACGGGAGCCGTTCCCCGGCGGAGACCTCCCGGTTGTGGCTCTCAATGTTCCTGACGTGCCGTTCGGCGAGCAATTTATAGCGCGCGTCCATCTTCCCCACGATCCACTTGAGGCGCGCCGCGGCCTCACGGGCGTCGGTCACCACGGGCGCCATCAAATGGGGGATCCCCTCGTAGATCCCGAGCTCCAGGCGCTTGGGATCGATCATCAGGAAGCGCACCTCTGCCGGCGTCGCCTTGTAGAGGATCGAGCAGATCATCGCGTTCAGCCCGACGCTCTTTCCACTGCCCGTGGCGCCAGCGATGAGGAGATGGGGCATCTGGGTGAGGTCGGCCACGTACGGCGTGCCGATGGCGTCCTTGCCGAGAGCCAGGGGAAGCTTCCCTTTCGACCCGACAAACTCCCGGGAGACGAGGATCTCCCTCAGATAGACGCTGGCGATCTCCGGGTTGGGCACTTCCATCGCCACGGTCCCCCGCCCCGGGATCGGCCCCACGATGCGGACCGACGCCGCCTTCATGGCGAGCGCCAGGTCGTCGGCCAGGTTCACCACCTGGCTGACCTTGATCCCCGGCGCCGGCTCGAACTCGTAGGAGGTGATGACCGGCCCTGGGTTCACCTGGACGATGCGCCCCTCGACGCCGAAATCCTGGAGCTTCTTCCTCAGGATGTCGGCGTTGGCCTGGAGCTCTTCGCGCGTCTGACGGAGCTCCGCTTCGGGGGGTGCTTTGAGGAGCCCGATGGGAGGCAGCTGGAATGCCGTCCGGCCGCCCTTGCCGAAGTCAAAGGTTTCCTGCCAGGCAAGTCCCCGCTCGGCCAGCCCCGGCTTGGGCTTCTGAGGCTCCACCACGATCGGGGGTGGAACTGGATCGAGCACCGTCTCCGCCAGAAGGGCGGGAGCCGCCGGCACCACCGAAAGCTCGACCGGACGCGGCTCGGCCTTGGTCCGCCTGTGGAGCGTCCTCAGCCACTCTCGCAGAACGCTGAGCAGCGCCGCGTAGGAGGCTTGGGTCAGGAAAAGCCCGCCGATGGGGATGAGAGCGAGCAGCACGAGGAGCGCGCCGGCCTCTCCCACCGAGAGCCTGAGCAGCTCGACGACGCCCCAGCCGAAGATGCCGCCCTTGGGAACCCCTTTCAGGGTGTCGGAGGCGCGGGCCAGGAGCCCAGTCAGGGACACCACGAGGCACGCACAGCCGGTCAGCGCGGGCCAGCGGACGCCGAGCCCCCGGCGGAAGAACGTGCTGACGCCGTAGAAGGCCAAGGCCAGCGGCAAGACGTAGCCGGCGTAGCCGAACGCCCGGAAAATCGCCCAGCCGAGCCACACCCCGAGGGGGCCGACGGGGCTGGCCTGATCTCCGAGCCTGAGCCGTGGATCGAAGATCGCCAGCGCGAAGGCGCTGAATCCGGCGAGGGCCAGGGCCGCGATGCCCTTGACCTCGCGCTGCCACCTTCCTGGATGCGCTCTGCCCTTGCTGGCCACCGCTCTTGCCATCAGACTTCCATGATCACGGGCAGCACGACGGGTTTGCGCTGGAATCGTTGGTTGATGAAGCGACGGACCGCACCTTTCACGAGCGCACCTAAGAGCTCCCGCTCCACCGGCGTGGCAGGCTCCCGCAGAGCCAGCGCCTCGCGGATCGTCGCCTTGACCTCTTCGAGCAACTCCTCGGACTCCTTCACATAGACGAAGCCGCGGGAGGCGATCTCCGGGCCGGCCAAGAGCTCGCCCGTGTTCTTGTCCACCGTCAGCGCGACGACGACCATTCCGTCCTGGGCGAGAAGCTGGCGGTCTCTCAAGACGACGGCCCCCACGTCGCCGATTCCCTTGCCGTCCACCAGCACGCGCCCGGTGGGAAAGCGCCCCAGCACCCGCCCCGCCGTCTTGGTGAATTCCACGCCCAGGCCGTCCTCGATGACAAAGATCCGTTCCTGGGGCATGCCGAGGCCTTCCGCGAGCCGCGCGTGCATGAGCAGGTGGCGGTACTCGCCGTGGACCGGAATGAAGTAGCGCGGGCGCGTGAGGTTCAGCATCAACTTCAGATCCTCCTGGCTCGCGTGGCCGGAGACGTGGACGAAGGCCACGTCCTCCCAGAGGACCTCGGCGCCCAGCCGGAAGAGCGCGTTGATCACCCGGCCGATCACCCGCTCGTTGCCGGGGATGATCCGGGCGGAGAGGATGACCAGGTCCCCCGGCTCGACCTGGATGGACTTGTGCTCTTTGGCGGCCATGAGGGCCAGGGCGGAATGCTCCTCGCCCTGGCTCCCGGTCGACAGGACGACCTGACGCGAGGCGGGCAGCTCCGCCAATTCCTCGAGCGGCAGGATCACGCCGTCCGGGATCTTGAGGTACCCGAGCTCGCTGGCGATCCGGACATTCCCCACCATGCTCATGCCCAGGAGTGCGACCTTGCGCTTGAAGCGCAGAGCCAGGTCCAGAACCTGCTGGATCCGATGGATGTGCGAGGCGAACGTGGCCAGGATGATCCGCCCGCGCGCCTTCTCGAAGCGCTGCGCCAGGGCGGCGCCGACCTCGGTTTCAGATCGCGTATGCCCGGGACGGTCGACGTTGGTCGAGTCGGAGCAGAGGCAGAGGACGCCGCGCTCGCCCAGTTCGGCGAATCGCCGGTAGTCGGGATACTCGTGATCGATCGGGCTGGGATCCAGCTTGAAGTCGCCGGTGTGGACGATCGTTCCGACCGGCGTGTCAATGGCCAGGCCGATCCCGTCTGCGATCGAGTGGGTGACGCGAACCGGCTCCACCCGGAACGGCCCCAGCTCGATCACGTCCCGCGGTCTCATGGGCCGGAGGTCCGCTTTTTCCGCAAGCCCGTGCTCGCCCAGGCGATCTTTGACGAGCGCCAGGGTCAGCGGCGTGCCGTAGATCGGCGC
Source organism: Candidatus Rokuibacteriota bacterium (assembly GCA_016201645.1). Lineage (GTDB taxonomy): Bacteria > Methylomirabilota > Methylomirabilia > Rokubacteriales > CSP1-6 > JACQCL01. The sequence goes on along the minus strand of JACQCL010000010.1, from coordinate 2,544 downwards.
GTTCACCTCCCGCAACAAGTACGGCAGGGCGCCGATGTGGTCCTCGTGACCGTGGGTGAGGAGCACCGCCCTGAAGGCGTCGCGCTTGCCGAGGAGGTAGGCGAAATCCGGGATGACGCGGTCAATGCCCAGCATCTCGTCGTCGGGGAACATGACGCCGCAATCCACGGCGATCAGGTCGTCGCCGGACTCCACCAGCATCATGTTCAACCCGATTTCCCCCAGCCCGCCCAGGGGAATCAGGCGCACGGACGGTTCCGTCGGGTGGGCGATGGGATCGGGATCCAAGGCGACGTTCACGCGGGCTAAACTCCTATCGTTTGAGCCCTTTCATCTTACCATCCGGGTTCAGCAGGTCGAAGGAATTTGCTCTCAGGAGAAGACTTCTGAAAGGCGGGAAAACTCTTCCAGTGACAGCGTTTCGGCGCGGCGCGCCGGCTCGATGCCGACAGCCGCGAGCCGCTGCCGCGCCGTCGCCACGCTCGAGTGGAGCCCGCCGGCCAGGGCGTTGGCCAGGGTCTTCCGCCGTTGGCCGAACGCCGCTTTCACTACGCGCCGAAAGCCGCCCTCATCCCTCACCCGCACGCGGGGGGCCGCCAGAACCCTGAGGTGAACGACAGCGGAGTCCACTTTGGGGGGCGGCCTGAAGGCCCCGGGAGGGATCGTCGCCGCCAGGCGGACGTCGCAGTAGAGCTGGGTCAGGACCGAAAGCGACCCGTAGCGCTTCGAGCCCGGCCCTGCCGCGATCCGCTCGGCGACCTCCTTCTGGAGCGTGAGGACCATCTCGGAGATCGCCCCACGCGACTCCACGAGGCGCTCAAGGATCGGCTTGGACACGCTGTACGGAAGATTCCCCACGACGACCACCCGGCCCTCGGGTGATGGCTTGAGAGCGGGCAGTGTCGAGTAGTCGAACCTTCGGGCATCGGCGCAGCGCACCTCGACGTGAGAGAGCGACCTGAGCCGAGGGCGAAGCTCGGCGATGAGGGCCTCGTCAACCTCCAGGGCGAGGAGCCGGCCGGCCCGATCAGACAGAAGGAAGGTGAGCGCGCCCTCGCCCGGGCCGATCTCGACGCAGAGGTCGTCCCGGGTCAGACGCGCCAGGTCGGCGATGGCGCGGGCAGCGCTGGCGTCTCGCAGGAAGTGCTGCCCCAGGACCCGGCGGCGGCCGGTGGTGGTCACGAGGAAGTGACGTCGAGCGCGGCGAGGTCGGCGAGGAGGGCTTGATGGACCTCCTGGACCCGGCGCTCGGTCTCCGCGCGGGTCCCGGAGTTGTCCACCACGTAGTGCGCCTGCTTCACCTTGAGGGATAGCGGCATCTGGCTCCGGATCTTCTCTCGCGCCTCCGTCTCGGAGATGTCGTCCCTGAGCATGAGGCGTCTCTGCTGGACCGCCTCGCTGGCGTACACGACGACGAGACGGTCCATGTTCTTGGCGCCGCCCGTCTCCACGAGAAGGGCCGCATCGAAGATGACGATCCCCTCGAACGCCTCCGTCATCAGCTCCGCCAGAATCCCGGCCTGGCGCTGCCGGATCTCCGGATGGGTGAACTCCTCCAGCCGTTTCCGCTTGGCGGGATCGGCGAAGACCAGCGCCCCCAGCTTCTGCCTGTCGATCCGGCCGTCGGCCTCGAGGATCTGCCGGCCGAACTCGGCGACGATCCTGTCGTAGGCGGGCTCGCCGGGCTCGACGACCTCCCGCGCCAGGAGGTCGGCGTCGATGATCAAGCAGCCCAGATCCCGGAGCATCCGGGAGACCATGCTCTTCCCGGTCCCAACCCCCCCCGTCAGCCCCACCAGCAGAAACCGCCGTTTCATATGCGAATACTCACAACCCGCTTCCGGAACCTCTCAGCTCGACCTTGTCGTTCCCCAACTTCTCCCTCAAGATTTCCCTAAGGCGCCTGAGTTCTCGATCGTCAAAACAGATCGACCAGAAGACATCCCGACTCCTGGCCGTATCGAGCGAAAGCTTGACCGTGGACCCTTTCGCGCCGGGAATCACCTGGTAGATGACCCGCCGCATTTCCTCCCACCGGACTCTTTGCGCTCGATTCAGACGAAGAAGCCGTGAAATCCAGAGTTCGATGACCAGCCCGTCATCCTGCACGGTGACGCTCTTGCCGCCATGGAAGAAGATGTAGATCAGAAGCCCGGACGGCAGCATCACGATCGCGCCCGCGACCAGCAGCCACCAGACCGGCGCCTGGGCGACAATCGGCCGGCGCCAGATCAGTGCGCCGACAAAGAACCCGAACAGGAGCCACCAAATGATCGTATATCCGACGACATTTCGAAAGGAGGCCTCATTGAAGACGACCGGCGAGCGTTCGCTCGTCACTTGTACCAATCATGCGGGTCTATGGCGACCACGGACTGGCCGCCGACCACCGTTACCACAATCGGGTTATGAGACGCGCAGTCCACCCTCAAACCGCATCTGACAAATTCAGAATAATAAGCCTTGTGGCCTTTCAGGTTGGCCGTCGTCGCAAAGACATGATACCGCCCCGCCGGGACTTCGATCTGGTAGCCCAGGCCGTAT
>JACQCL010000215.1 GCA_016201645.1 Candidatus Rokuibacteriota bacterium | reverse complement strand
CGACGCCGAGACCCAGAGCCCGATTGCCGGCGCCTCGATTCAGTCCGGCCCGCGGGAGGTCAGGACCGACGAGGAGGGGCGATTCACCGTCGCGAGCCCGATCCTTCCCCTCCTCGTGAAGGCTCCAGGCTACGGGCGACAAACCGTGGCTGCGGGAACTTCCCCCCTCACCATCTCGCTCCGCCCGAGGGCCATCAAAGCCGCCTACCTCACCTATTTCGGGGTTGGCGACCGGGGGATCCGCACCCGCGTCTTCGAGCTCCTCGACCAAACCGAGCTGAACGGCGTCGTCATTGACGTCAAGGGCGACCGCGGGTGGATCCCGTATCGCACGCAGGTTCCGCTGGCCCGGGAGGCTGGCGCCCAGGGGCCGCTCATCATCAAGGAGTTCGATCAGATGCTGGCCGAGCTCAAGGCCAAGGGCATCTACACCATCGCCCGGATCGTGGTCTTCAAGGACAACGTCCTGGCTCATTACCGACCGGACTGGGCGGTGATTGACACCCGCACCGGCCAGCCGTGGCTCGACAACGAGGGGCTCGCCTGGGTGGATCCGTTTCGTGAAGAAGTATGGGACTACGCGATCGCGATCGCCCAGGAGGCGGCGCGGAAAGGCTTCGACGAGATCCAGTTCGACTACGTCCGCTTCCCCACGGATGGCAAGCTCGGCTTGGCCCGCTACTCGCGCCCGAACACGCGCCAGACCCGTCTTCCCGCCATCGCGGGGTTCCTCGCCCGGGCGCGGAAGGAGCTTGGGCCCGCCGGCGTCTTCCTGGCCGCCGACGTCTTCGGCTACACGGCCTTCAACGAAAATGACACCGACATCGGCCAGCGGGTCGAGGAGCTGGCTCCCTACCTGGACTACCTTTCCCCGATGGTCTATCCCTCCGGGTATCACCTGGGGATCCCCGGCTACCGAAATCCCGTGGACCATCCCTACGAGGTGGTCTTCGAGAGCGTCAAGCACCTCAAGAAGCGCACGGCGACTCTCCCGATCCGGATCCGCCCGTGGATCCAGGATTTCCGTGACTACGCTTTTGACCGGCGGCCGTTCGGGGTGGCGGAGGTCCAAGCACAGGCCAAAGGCGCTCGTGATGCCGGAGCAGCCGGGTGGATGCTCTGGAACCCCCGCAACGCCTACACCACCGCCGCGCTGTCGCCGAAGGCGCCGGCCAACGGGGAGCGGTCCGCCACCCGGTGAACCCGTACCTCAGGCTCATCCTCTGGGCGTGCGCCTTCGCCCTTGTCCCGGCCTCTGCAGCGGCCCAGCGCCCCGCCAACGAGCTGGGGCAGATCATGATCCTCGAGTACCACAAGATTGATTCTCCTGAGGGACGCTGGACCCGCACCCCCGAGAACTTTCGCCGCGATTTGGACCGCCTCTGGGAGAAGGGGTACCGGCTCGTCGCGCTCAACGATCTCCTCGACGGCCGGCTTGACGTCCCGGCCGGTACCACCCCGGTCGTCCTGACGTTCGACGATTCCTCCCCGGGGCAGTTCCGCTACCTGGAGAAGAACGGTACCCTGGAGATCGACCCCGCGTGCGCCGTCGGCATCCTGGAAGCCTTCGCCCAGGAGCATCCCGGCTTCGGCCTCAAAGCCACGTTTTACGTCCTGCCGGCCGCGGATCCGCCCAATCGCCTCTTCAACCAGCCGGGCCACGAGGGACGAAAACTTCAGTACCTGGTCTCCCGCGGATTTGAGATCGGCAACCACACCCTCTGGCACGCCAACCTCGCCCGCTATCCCGAGGAAACCGTGCGCCGGCAACTCGCTTCAGCTCAGGACTGGGTCCGGCGGTACGTCCCCGACTACCGGCTGAGGACCCTGGCGCTTCCCATGGGCGCCTACCCACGCGAGATCGGGTGGGCCGTCCGGGGCACCATCAACGGCTCCTCCTACCAGCACGACGCGATCCTCCAGGTGGCCGGCGGGCCCGCCCCCTCCCCCTTTGCGAAACGCTTCGACCCTCTTCGGCTCCCGCGCATCCAAGCCCTGGAGCCCGACCTCTCCCGCTGGCTGGATTACTTCGACCGGCATCTCGATCAACGATTCGTCAGCGACGGCGACCCGCTCACCGTGACGGTGCCCAAGGGGATGAAGGGAGCGGTGAGAGACCCGCTGCCCCAGGGCCTTCGACTCGTCGAGCGTGACTAGCCCCCTCGCGCTGAGGAAGCGAGGTTCGAGCGCCGGCTTTGCCGGCGCAACCCTTGGGGGGAGGCATCGGAAGGGGGGCGAAGCCCCCCTCCGAGGGTCCTAGGGGTAGATGAGGTACGACGCCCGGCGCTGGAGAAAGTCGGCCCGACCGGCCTCGGCCCACGCGACGAGCGTCGGCAGCGGCTCTCCTCTGAGGAAGGCCCACATCGTGGACCGGTTCACCAGGAGGTTCTGGATGGCTTCGGCGTTGAACTGTTGGCCGTACCGCGCCCTGATCTCCTCCGCCAGTGCCAGTGCCACGGACACGGGCCTGATCGCGTCGCGGTCGGTGACCTGAAGCCGGACCCCGTTGACCTGCTGTCCGGCGTAGGGATCGGCCGAGGGCGTAAAAGCTACTGCCTCAAACCTCACGCCGCGCAACCCCTTCAGGTTCATGGCCTCGGCCAGCGGAGCCGAATCCACCCACGGCGCGCCGACCACCTCGAACGGCGCGTCGGTCCCCCGCCCGACCGAGAGGTTCGTCCCCTCCAAGAGTCCCACTCCCGCGTAGAGCAGGGCTTGGGTGACTGAGCGAATATTCGGCGACGGATTGACCCACCGCAAACCCGTCTCGTCATACCAGAGCGCGCGCTGCCAACCGGCCATCGGCACCACCGTGAGGGCCACGGGGATCTCCTGCTCGGCCACCACCAGCCGGGCGAACTCGCCGATGGTGAGCCCCGTTCTCACCGGGATCGGATGAGGTCCGGTGAACGAGCGCAGGTCGCCATCCATCAGGGGCCCTTCGACGATCTTCCCCGTGAGGGGATTCGGACGGTCCAACACGACAACGGGAAGTCTACGGCGGCCCCCTTCCTCCAGCACGTAGAGGAGCGTCGTCAGGTAGGTGTAGTAGCGGACTCCGACGTCCTGCAGGTCCACCACGAGGGTGTCCACCCCCCTCAGCATCGCGGCGGTGGGGCGCCGGTCGGCCCCGTAGAGGCTCCAGATCGGAATCCTCGTGGCGGGGTCGCGGCCGTGGGGAACGTTGCCGCTCATCTCGCCGCTGAGCCCGTGCTCGGGAGAGAAGATCGCCTTCAGCCTGACTCGGGGAGCAGAAGCGAGTAAGTCAATGCCCCGACGCCCCCGGGAGTCCACGCCGGTCTGGTTGGTGACGAGACCAACCGCGCGGCCCTTCAGACTTGCGAATTTCTCCGCCGCCAGGACATCCAATCCGCTCAGCACTGGTCCGGCTGAGACGGGCATCTCGGCGGCCGTCGAGTGGCTCTCCGGCGGAATCGCGACCCGCGGCGGCAGCGGCGGCTGGAAGAGCGCGGCGCCCACTTCGGCAGCGACCTTGGCTCGAAGCGTCTGCACCGTGCCCTTGCCGTACGGGTGAACGCGATTGGTCAGAAGGATCAGGTACGTCCGGCTCTGGGGGTCGATCATCAGGGCCGCGCCGGTGAAGCCGGTGTGCACCACGGAGCCTTGGGGGAAGAAGGGCGCCAGGAACCCCGAGAAGGGCGAGGCCACGTCCCAGCCCAGGTCACGAATTACCTCGCCCACCCGGGTGGGCGTCAGCATCGCCCTGATCGTGCTCGACTCCAAGACCTGACCGGTCGGCCCCTTGCCGCCCGAGATCAGCATCCGCGCAAAGCGCCCCAGGTCGTCGGCCGTCGAAAACAGCCCCGCGTGGCCGGCCACACCGCCGAGGAGCCGCGCGTTGCCGTCGTGGACGATGCCGCGGAGCATCTGCCCGTTCAGCGCTTCAGTCGGCGCCACGCGCGGCAGCAGGGCCGGTCCCGGACGGAAGGTCGTGTCGCTCATCCCGAGAGGCAGGAACACGTGCCTCCGCGCGAACTGATCCAACGGCTCACCGCTCACCCGACGCACGAGCTCCCCGAGGAGGATGAAGCCCGTATCGCTATAGCGGAACGACGTCCCTGGAGAAAACTGAAGCTCGCCCTGAGCCAGGAGGGCCGCGGCCTTCGGAAAGCCTTCCCTCATCACATCCGTTGAGGGGAGGTCCGGGAATCCCGCTGTGTGCGTCAGGATCTGACGGATCGTGACGGCGCGATACGCGCCCCGACGAAACTCCGGAAGGTACGTCCCGAGCGGCGCATCCAGGTTCAGGCGCCCCCGCTCCCAGAGGAGAAGCACCGCCGGGGTGGTCGCCACGACTTTGGTGAGCGAGGCCACATCGAAGACGGTGTCCTCCGTCATGGGCTCCTGCTTCGGGGTAAGGCTCCGGGAGCCGAAGGCCTTCCGGTAGAGGATGCGCTCTCCCTGCCCCACGAGGACGACGGCGCCGGGAAGCTCCCCGGCGCTCACCGCACCCCGCACCGCCTCATCCACGGCGCTCAGCTCCGGCTGGCTCGCCACGGCCGAGCCCGCTACCAAAAGGGCGAGCACGCAAGCGAGAAGCATCTTGGGCCAGGACATGCCTTTATGATAGCGGCATCCCCAGGAGGACGAGAGAAAAAGGTGGTAACATCTCGGGGGGATTTTCCCGCCATGCAGCGCGTGTTTGTCACAGGCGGCACCGGCTTCGTCGGCAAGG
>JACQCL010000214.1 GCA_016201645.1 Candidatus Rokuibacteriota bacterium | reverse complement strand
CCACTCGATCCGGTGCTCGACGCCGCAGAACAGGGCAATTGCGCGCCTCAGCGGCTCAGGCGCGATGCCGGTCCAGAGGGCGCAGGCCGTGGCGGCCAGCACGTTCTCGAGGTTATGGGCACCGCGGAGAAAGATTTCGGCCACTGGGCAGATCTGCTCCACGTGGCCGTTGAGCTTGGCGACGATCCACCCGTCCTGGCAGAACACGCCGTGGTCCAGCGGCTTGAGACGGCTGAACCACACCACGCGACCTCGAGTTCGCCGCGCCAGCGCGGCCGTCAGGGGATCGTCAGCGTTGAGCACCGCGCAGTCGGCGTCGGTCTGGTTGGCGAAGATTCGCGCTTTGACCTCCACGTACCGCTCGAACGACCCGTGGCGATCCAGGTGGTCCGGCGTGAGATTCAGAACCGCCGCGACCCGCGGGTGGAAGAGCTCCGTCGTCTCCAGTTGGAAGCTCGAGACCTCGGCCACCACGATCCCGTCCCGTGGAAAGGCGAGGGCATGGGCGCAGAGGGGGGTGCCGATGTTGCCGGCCACCAGGACGGGCCGGCTCTGCTCGCGCAGGAGCGCCCCGGTCAGGGCCGTGGTCGTCGTCTTGCCGTTGGTCCCCGTGACGGCGATGACCTGGGCCTCCATCACCCGCCAGGCGAGCTCCAGCTCGCCGATCAGGGGAACGCCGGCGCGTCGCAGCTCCTGGAGCGCCGGCAGGTCGGTCGGCACCCCGGGGCTGACGACGACCAGCTCGGCAGCCCTGAAGGCCTGGGGGGGATGCCCTCCTGCCGAGATCGCGACGCCCTCCCCCTCGAGCCGCAGGGCGTCCCCGGCGAGCGCCGAGCGCGGCTTGGCGTCGGACGCGAGGACGACGGCCCCCAGCTGACGGAGCAACCGGCAGGCGGCCACCCCGCTCCGCGCGAGGCCCACCACCGAGACCGTCCGCCCAAGGAGCCACTCCCGGTACGCCGCTCCCCTCAATTCCAGTTCCTCCAGCAGTTGGGCGTTCATGCTACCTCGGAGGGGGGCCACCCAGGCCCCCCCACGCCTTCGGCGTGGATGCCCGGGTACCCGCCCCTTCCGATCCCTCCCCCCAGGATCGATTGCGCCGGCGAAGCCGGCGCTCGAACAGCCTGAGCTATCGCCATTGCGCTACCTCAACTTCAAGGTTGTGAGCGCCAGGAGCGCGAGGACGAAGGAGACAATCCAGAAGCGCACGATGATCTTGGGCTCCGCCCATCCCGCCAGCTCGTAGTGGTGATGCAGCGGGGCCATGCGGAAAACCCGCTTCCCCGTGAGCTTGAAGGAGACCACCTGGATGATCACCGACCCTGCCTCCACCACGTAGAGACCGCCGATCAGAGGCAGCAGGAGCTCCGCCTTGGTCAGCACGGCGAGGCCCCCGATCGCGCCCCCCAGCGCCAGCGAGCCGACGTCTCCCATGAAGACCTGCGCCGGATAGCTGTTGAACCAGAGGAACCCCAGGCTCGCCCCCACCAGCGCCCCGCAGAACACCGTCAGCTCCCCCGCGCCCTTGACGTTCGGGATTTTCAAGTACTCGGCGGCGATGAAGTTGCCCGTCAGGTAGGCGAGAATGGCGAAGGCGCCGCCAGCCATGATGACGGGGCCAATGGCCAGCCCGTCGAGACCGTCCGTCAGATTCACGGCGTTGGAGGCACCAACGATCACCAGCAGCGCGAAGGGAATCCAGAGCCAGCCCAGGTTCACGAGCCAGCCCTTGAAGAACGGAATGGCCAGCCGCGTGGAGAAGCCGTCCACGGGGAACAGGTAGAGCGACAGGAGCACAGCGCCCACAAGCAGGATCTGGGCCCCGAACTTCTGCCTGATCGAGAGGCCCTTCTTGGTCTGGAGCTTCCGGCGGTCGTCGAGCAGCCCGATCAGCCCTAACCCCGCGGTGATCAGCACGATCAGCCAGACGTAGCGATTCTTGAGGTTCGCCCACAGCAGGGTGGAGGCGAGGACCGCGACGAGGATCAAGATCCCCCCCATGGTCGGGGTGCCGGCCTTCGCGCGATGACGCTCGGGCGTGTCCGCTCGAATCGTCTCCCCGCCGGCCTGAAGCGCCCGGAGCCTCTTCACGAGCCACGGCCCGAGCACGAAGGACAGGACGAGGGCCGTGACCGTCGCCATGGCCGTCCGGAAGGTGATGTACCGGAAGACGTTGAAGAGGATGTGCTCCTTGGCGAACGGCACGAGGAGATGGTAGAGCATCCTTCATTTTCCCTCGGAGGGGGGCCACCCAGGCCCCCCCACGCCTTCGGCGTGGACGCCCGGGTCCCCGCCCCTTCCGAT
>JACQCL010000187.1 GCA_016201645.1 Candidatus Rokuibacteriota bacterium | reverse complement strand
CTTCGAGAAAAAGTCGAGCGTCCGCCGCCAGGCATCCTGAGCCTCCTTCTGGCGGTAGACGTCCTTGCGCGTGTCGTTGAAGAAGGCGTGGGGCGCCCCGGGATAGATCTTCACCTCGCCCGGCTTCCCGAGCTTCTTGAGTGAGGCCTCGAGCCGCTTGACCTCGTCCTTGGTGATCCAGAAATCGGCGTCGCCATAGACGTAGAGGATCGGGCAGGCGAGATTCCGGAGGGCCGCCTCATCGGGGATCTCCCCATAGTATGGGGCGGCGGCGCGGATATCCTTCGTGCGGCACGGGAGCAGCAGCGCGTAGGAGCCCCCCATGCAGAACCCGGTGACCCCGATGCGATCCCCCCGGACCTCTTTCAGCGCCTTCAGGTGCTGGACCGCTCCCAGCAGATCCTTCACGGCCTCCTCCCGGTTGAGAGCCCCCATGAGCTTGCCGGCCTCATTGGGGTCTGCCGTGACCTTGCCGTGGTAGAGGTCGGGGGCCAGAGCGACGTACCCTTCGCGGGCGTACCGCTCGGCGACGTTCTTAATGTGCTCGTTGAGCCCCCACCACTCCTGGATGACGATCACCGCCGGAAACGGCCCCGCCCCCTGGGGTTTGGCCAAGTACCCCCCCACGCGCCGGCCGTTTCGCGCGAACTCGATCACGCTTCCCATCAGAGCGCCTCCCGTCGTTGACCTGGTTTGATCGGGGACGGACGAGCGGGGGCGATCTTCACGGCGACAACCCGCCGCTCGTCGGCCTCCAGGATCGTCAGGTGGTACCGGCCCGCCCTGAACTCCTCCCCGGTGCGCGGCATCCGGTGCAGCGTGGCAAGGATCATCCCGGCCACCGTCTCGTAGTCGCCGGTGGGGAGGTCCCACTCGAGGGCCTCATTGATCTCCTGAATCCCGACGCGCCCGGCCACCCGGTAGGCCCCATCGGGGAGCCGCTCGATCGTGGCCGGCGTCCGGTCGGACTCGTCCTGGATCTCCCCGACGATCTCCTCGAGGATGTCCTCGAGCGTAACGATCCCGACGGCCCCTCCGTACTCGTCCACGACCACCGCCTGTTGAATCCGGCCCTTCTGCATCTCGCGCAGGAGGTCATCCACCCGCTTGGTTTCGGGGATGTAGGTGGCTGGCCGCATCATGTCTTTGATGACCGGCGTCGCGGCGCCCCGCCGGAGGAGGTCCATGGCCGTGACGACGCCCACCACGTTGAGCACCCGGTCCCGGAAGACGGGGAGGCGGGAAAAGCCGCGCTCCCGGATCAGCGTGATCGCCTCGTCGGGGGTCGCGGTCTCGGGGACGGCCGCCACGTCCACCAACGGGACCATGACCTCCCGCGCCGTCGTCTCCCCCAGCGAGAAGATTTTGTCGATCATCTCCGCCTCCTGGGTGGTGACGTCCGCTTCCTCCGGCTCCATCTGGAGGACCAGCTTCAGCTCTTCGCGAGACACGAAGTACCTAACGTGCTCCCGACGTCGCCCCCCGAGTGCCAGCACTCCCTCCACGATCTTGCTCGCCGCCCACGTCAGCGGCCCCAGGAGCCACGCCGCCCAGGTGAGAGGTCGGAACAGGCGGAGGATCAGCCCCGTCGCCCACTGCTGCGCGATGGCCTTGGGGATCACCTCTCCCAGGATCAGCATGATCGGCGTCAGGGCCAGCGTGACGACCAGGGCGGCGGCGGCGCCGAGGTACGGGAGCAGGGCCCAGGTCGCCACCGAGGCGGCGACAATGTGGGCGGCAGGGACCCCCATCTTGGCCGCCGCGAGGATCCGTTCCGGGTTGGCGAACGTCTCCAGGTAGCGCCCCGCCACCCGGTGTCCCCCTTCGGCCAGATGACGCAGCCGGATCCGGTTGGCGCCGAGGAAGGCCATCTCCGCGGCCGAAAAGAAGGCCGTCACCAGGAGCACGATCGCGATCACCCCGACGAAGGTCATGCGACGGCCTTCTTGGGCGCCGGGGTCCGGAGGGTCACGAGTACCTCGACCACCCGTGTGCGCTCCACCCGTTCCACCGTCACCATGGCTTCCGGGGTCTCGGTCCGCTCACCCCGGTGAGGGATCCGTCCGAAGAGATCGAGGACCCACCCCCCCACGGTGTCGTAGGCGTCGCTGGACAACGCGAGCCCGGTGGCGGCGTTCAGCTCGTCGATGGGGAGCTTCCCCGAGACCCTGAAGGTGCGGGGATCCACCACCTGGATCAGCCGTTCCACCTCGTCGAACTCGTCGGCGATCTCGCCGACAAGCTCTTCGAGGATGTCTTCAAGCGTGACGAGCCCCGACGTGCTTCCGTACTCGTCCACCACGATCGCCATGTGGAGCTTCTTGGCCTGCAACTCCTTGAGGAGCGCGTGGATCCGCTTGGACTCCGGGACGAAGTAGGGCGGGTGCAGGTGAGCCCGCAGATCGAAGTCGGGCGGCAGCCCGCGGACGTAGGGGAGGAGCTCTTTCGTATAGAGGATCCCAACAATCTGGTCGATGTTCCCCGCGTACACGGGCACCCGCGAAAGGAGATTTTCCCGGAGCGACTCGAGGATCTGCTGCGGCGGCGTCGAGAGCTCCAGGCAGAACATGTCGGGGCGGGGGACCATCACGGCGCGGATCAGGATGTCCTCCAGCTCGAGCGCCTTGTGGATCATCTCGCGCTCGTCCCGATCCACGATCCCTTCCCGCGCGCCCACATCCACCAGGGTGCGGAGCTCCTCGGTGGTGAGGAGCGGCTCCTTCCGCTCGCCTCCGAGGGCCCGGAGAGTGAGCGAGGTGAGCGCCGCGAACAGGCCCCGGACCGGTGCCAAGAGGACCGACAGCCACGCCACGGGGCGGCTGACCCACCCGGCAAAGCGCCGGGGGTTTTCCAGGGCCAGGGTCATCGGGAGGACTTCGCTGAAGACTGTGGTGAGGAACAGCATCGCCCCGATGGCGACCGCGAGTCCCCAGCGCCGGCCGACGAGCTGCTCCGCGACAAAGGCCGCCAGGGCCGAGCCGCCGATGTCAATCAGCGTGATTCCCACCAGCAGCGTGACCAGCAGGTCGTGGGGCCGGGTCAGAAGCGGCGTCAGAGTGTCAGCGACCTCAGGGGCGTCCGCGAGGCGCCGGAGGCGGAGGCGTCCGAGTGAGAAGTAGGCGGCCTCGGCCCCGTTGAGGAGCGCCGAGACGCCGAGGAGCAAGGCGAGCCCCGAGAGCCCGAGGACGAGCGCCCTATCCATGGAAGTGTTCGAAGCCGGGGCCCATCTCGACCGCGCGGCCTCTCGCGTCGAGGAAGTCCACTTTGGCGCTCCCCGTCGTGATTTCGCCGATCACCGTGACCGCCACGCCTGTGGCCGACCTGAGGCCGGCCGCGAGGGTTTCCATGGCTGCCGGGTCGGCAGTGAAGAGCAGCTCGTAGTCCTCCCCGCCCGAGACGGCCAGCTCGAG
>JACQCL010000202.1 GCA_016201645.1 Candidatus Rokuibacteriota bacterium | reverse complement strand
GGCGTGGAGGTCTCGATCTCGTCGCTGAGGGCGGACAGCCTCACGGAGGAGCTAGTGGCGTCCCTCAAGCGCGGCGGCCATCGCACGCTGACGATGGCGCCCGAGGCCGGTACCGAGCGGCTCCGGCAGGTCATCAGGAAAGCGATCACGGACGACCAGCTCTACGCGGCGTGCCACCTTCTGAGACGCCACGGCATCCCGAACCTCAAGTGCTACTTCATGATCGGCCTCCCGACCGAGACCCGAGAGGACATCGAAGCGATCCCGGATCTGGCCGCGAGACTCCTCGAGAGGCTGCGCGTTCCCGGTCCGGACGGTCACCCGTTCGGGAAGTTGACGCTCTCGATCTCCTCTTTTGTGCCGAAGCCCTGGACGCCCTTCCAGTGGGCACCCTTCGACGATCCCCGGAGCCTCGAAGACAAACTCGCCATCATCAAGCGCGGCGTCGGGCGCTTCTCCAACGTCCGGGTGCTCCATGAGAACCCGCGCGAGGCGTCGCTCCAGGCGCTCCTGGCGCGGGGGGACCGACGGGTGGCCGAATTCCTCGAGATCGCCGCGCGCCTGGGCGGCGACTGGCGAAAGGCGTTGAGGGAGTGGGAGGGAGACCCGACCTTCTACACGACCCGCGCCCGCCCGCTGGAAGAAGTGTTCCCCTGGGACCACTTTGACGTCGGCGTCAAAAAGGCGGGGCTGATGCGCGAATACGAGAAGGCGGGACTCACGCCAGCGCTTGCAGGTGCATAGGGGGAAACATGGCTGAGCAAACCCCTCCGGGACGCTTCATGGTGTACACGACCTTTCGGGCCGTCCCGACGTGGTACGCTCTCCCGAAGGACGAAAAAGGGAAGGCGATCGCCGAGTACCTGGCCCGCGCTGACGAGTTTAAGGGGCGCTTGACCGTGCGGCCGTACTCGACGCTCGGCCTCAAGCAGGGCGCCGACTTTCTCCTCTGGATTATTTCCCCCGGCCTCGACCAGATCCAGGCCTTGACGGAAGGACTCAGGAAGACCGCCATGGCCCCGCACCTGGAACAGACCGGGAGCTTCCTCGCCGTGACCCGGGAATCCATGTACGTGAAAGGCCACGTCGAAGAGGCCAAGGTGACCGTGGAGCCGGGCGAGGCCACGTACCTCTTCGTCTACCCCTTCGTGAAGACCCGGGAGTGGTACCTGCTCCCGATGGAGGAGCGAAAGAAGCTCATGAACGAGCACATCCGGGTGGGCCACCAGTTCCCGGGAATCCGCATCAACACCGCCTACTCCTTCGGGCTCGACGACCAGGATTTCGTCGTCGCGTTCGAAGGCGAGGACCCCAAAGAGTTCGTCACGCTGGTCATGCGACTCCGAGAGACCAAAGGGTCGCTCTACACGGTCCGAGACACGCCGATCTTCACCTGCGTGAAGCGCCCGCTGGAGGAGATCCTCTGGTCCCTCGGCTAACCCACTGAGGAGAACGCCGGATGGGGACACTGGCTAAGGTCGCCGACAAGTCTGATCTCAAGCCGGGCGAGGCCAAGGTGATCGAGGTGCAAGGCAAGACCCTCGCCCTCTTTAACGTGGACGGAACCTTCTACGCCCTGGACAATACCTGCCTTCACCGGGGCGGCCCGCTCGGGGAGGGGGAGCTGGAGGGCCCCGTCGTCACGTGCCCCTGGCACGGCTGGCGGTGGGACGTCACCTCGGGTGCCAACACCAACAACCCCGCGGTGAAGGTCGCCTGCTTCCCGGTCAAGGTGGAGGGGACGTCGGTCTTCGTCGAGATCTGACGCCGCCCCATGCCCTACCTCGACACCCTGGGCCGTCCGCTTCGCAATCTCAGAATCTCCGTCACGGACCGCTGCAACCTCCGCTGCCAGTACTGCATGCCGGAGGAGGAGTATGTCTGGCTCCCCCGCGAGGACCTGCTTCGTTTCGAGGAGATCAGCAGTCTCGTGGATATCTTTGCCGAATTGGGCGTGGAAAAGCTCCGCCTCACCGGGGGGGAACCGCTGCTGCGTCGCGACCTGCCGGTGC
>JACQCL010000009.1 GCA_016201645.1 Candidatus Rokuibacteriota bacterium | reverse complement strand
CCACGAGAGGCCGAGGAGGATGCCGCGGTAGAGGCCGCCGTAGAGGTCGTCGAGCCAGAACTTACGATCGGCGGCGATGTAGAGCGGCGCGAAGATTCGCGCCAGCGTGTCGGGGCTGATTGCGGCCTTCTGGTAGGTCATCCAGGCGAAGACGATTCCCGCCACGGCCAGCCCGGAGGAAAGCCACGGAACCCAGCCGGGCCCCTGGGAAGCCTCTCCCTCTCCCGTTACGGCCATGCCGATGCCCCAGCCG
Source organism: Candidatus Rokuibacteriota bacterium (assembly GCA_016201645.1). GTDB lineage: Bacteria > Methylomirabilota > Methylomirabilia > Rokubacteriales > CSP1-6 > JACQCL01. The sequence continues at coordinate 2,359 of JACQCL010000009.1, read as the reverse complement.
ACGGTGAGGAGGGCCAGGGTCCAAAGTGGCAGTCCCATCACCAGCGGCGGATCGTGAGGGTGTTCCTCCGAGTGACCCGCCCCGAAGAAGACCGTGAAGACGACGCGGAACATATAGAAAGCCGTCAGAAAGACGGTCAGAGCCAGCATCAGGAAGGGCGCGGTGAGCCCGCCTTCCCAGACGCCCGCGAGGACCGCGTCCTTGGAGAAGAAGCCGGCGAACGGCCAGATCCCCGCGAGGGCCAGCGTCCCCACGAGGAAGACGAGCATCGTCTGAGGCATTGCCCTCCCGAGACGTCCCATCTGCCAGATGTCGTTGGTGCCGACGGCGTGGACCACGGCCCCAGCCCCGAGGAAGAGGAGCGCTTTGAAGAGGCCGTGGGTCAGGAGGTGGAAAAACCCGGCGCCCATGGCTCCGGCACCGAGCGCCGCCATCATGTACCCGAGCTGGGAGACCGTGGAGTAGGCCAGCACCCGCTTGATGTCTGACTGGACCAGTCCCAGCGTGGCGGCCAAGAGCGCCGTGAAGGCGCCGACCCAGCCGATCAGCGCCAGGACGTCAGGAGTCAGGGCGAAGAGCGGATAGGTGCGGGTGACCAGATAGACGCCGGCGGCAACCATCGTCGCCGCGTGGATGAGGGCGGAGACCGGCGTAGGCCCCTCCATCGCGTCGGGGAGCCAGACGTGAAGCGGAAACTGGGCGCTCTTGCCGACCGCGCCCAGATAGATCAGGAACATGATGAGGGAGAGCCCTTCCAGCGGGAGCGTCCTCTCGCCGGCCATCCTGAAGAGCCGGGTGAACTGAAAGGTCCCGGTCTGCCCCCAGAGGAGCACGATGCCGATGATGAACCCGAGGTCCCCGGCCTTCGTCACCCAGAACGCCTTCACCGCAGCCCGCGCCGCCTCGGGCTTGTCGTACCAGAAGCCGATCAGGAGGTACGAGCAGAGGCCGACCAACTCCCAGAAGATGAACATTTGGAGGAAGTTGGACGCGAGGACCAAACCGATCATCGAGAAGGCGAAGAGCGAGTGGTAGGCGTAGTAGCGGCCGAGCGCGGGCGGGGTCTCGTGCTCCAGGTATCCCAGCGAGTAGAGCTGGACGAGGAAGGAGACCAGCGCGACGAGGACGAGCATGACCGCCGCCACATGGTCCACCAGGATCCCGACCGAGGCGACCGGCCCACCCTCCGCGGGGAGCCAGCTCCACTGGAGCTCGAGGGCTTGCCCGCCCCGCCAAAGGGTCAGCGCCGCGAGGAGGGAGCCGCCCACAGCGGCGATGCTCAGCGCCCCCGCGGCCCTGCCGGCCCGTCGGAGCGGCACTACTACCGCCAGGAGGACGAACGCGCAAAAGGGCAGCCCGAGAGCCGCCAGAGCCAGCGTGCCGGCACTCATGGAGGTGCGCTAGCCCTTTAGCAGATCCAGGTGGTCGGCTTCCACCGTGCGCCGGACCCGGAACATCAGGATGACGATCGCGAGCCCCACGGCCACCTCGGCCACAGTGATGGAAATGGTGAAGAGCGTGAACACCAGGCCGGCCGGGTCGGCGGCATAGCGCGCGAAGGCGACCAGGTTCACGTTGACCGCGTTCAGCATCAGCTCGATCCCGAGGAGAATCCCGATGGCGTTCCGCCGGGTCAGGACGCCGAAGAGGCCGATGGTGAAGACCGAGGCTGCCAGAATCAGGTACGGCTCGAGCCCCATCACTCCTCCTTCCGGGCGAAGAAGATCGCGCCCAGGAGCGCGGCGAGGAAGAGCACCGCCAGCAGCTCGAACGGCAGCACGAAGCGGGTGAGGAGCTCGCGGCCGATGGCCTGCGTCAGGTCCCCAACGAGCGGGGGCGCGGTCCGGGGGAGCTTCGCCCGGGTCACGAAGATGACGATGGGGATCAGGACGGTCACGGAAACGAGACCGCCGGTGACCATTCCGCGGTTCGTCTGGGTCAGCCGCTCCCCCACCAGCCGCTCGGTCACCACAATGGCGAACACCACGATGGTAATCACGCCGCCGGCGTAGAGGAGGATCTGGACTGCGGCCAGGAACTCGGCCTGGAGGAGCAGGAACACCCCGGCAGTGGCGACCAGCGCCAGGGCCAGGTAGAGGACCGAGTGAAAGAGGTTCCGGGAGAGGACGACGGCGAGACTGGAGGCCAGGAGCACCAGGGCCAGCCCCCAGAACCCCGCCGCCTCGAGGCTCACTCCTTGGCCTCCCCCTTTGCCGCCTTGGGCGGCGCCTGCGTCTCCCTGAGCTTGGTCCCAGTGGCCCAGGATGGCTCGAACTGCTTGCCCAGGGCGTGCAGCCGGTCTTTGTCGAGCAGCATCTCACGGCGGTCGGCGGTGGCCAGGTCGAAGGTCTTCAGCATG
>JACQCL010000191.1 GCA_016201645.1 Candidatus Rokuibacteriota bacterium | reverse complement strand
CCACGACCCGCTTCGCGGGTGCCCGCAACGGAGGGGCTTCGCCCACCATTGGCTCGCGTGCGCTCGCGCGTTCGCCGCTTCCCCCTTACGGGCGGGGAGCGCGGCGTCGGCGCAGTTCCCTGTGGATCCTGAGGTCCGCGAGCCGCATCACGAAGGCCACGGCCCCGGCCGCCAGCGCCAGCGCGAGAAGGGCTCCCACCGAAACCATGTCGGCCAGCGTGGTGACCCCGCGGACGCCGAAATAGATGCTGGTGATGGCGGCGATGAGCATGATGGCCAAGAGAGCGCCCCGGTAGAGCCACCGTTCGACGAGGAGGTGCTCGAGGGCCTCGTCGTCCTTTTCCAACCACTCCCGGTCTTTCATGCTAAGTCCTGAAAAACCTTGCACGTATGCGGTATCAAGGTATAGTATGCTTCTCGACCGAGTCAACCGGGCTCAGGGAGGATGGCTGATGGCGGTTGATTTCCCGGACCGACCGGTTCGCGTCGAAGTCATTACCTACGTCCCGACGAACTACCAGCACTGAAAGCACTGCGAAGTGACCTGGCAGGTCGCCGGGCTGGGCCGGAAGGTGCACCAAGAACAGCTCGAGAGCGGGCTCCCGGATGACCTCGCCGCCGAGTTTCACTCCCTCTCCCAGTGGGCATATGGCCTCGCCGACCGGTACGGATCCCGTGTCACGGTGCGGCTCGTGGACGCCGCTTCCATCGAGGGGTTCTTCAAGTCGCTCTTTCGCCGCCTGCACCGCTACCCCGCGTTCGTCGTTGGCGGCCGGACCTATGTCGGAAGCGACTTCTCCAGGGTGGATCACCTGATTTCGGAGAGCCTCACCACCCAGCGCGCGGACTCATGACTAGAGGAGGGATCTGGAAACGCTCGGAAAGGAGGCGAAGTCGGCGGGTCGAGTCTGAGGATCGGGTGATGAAAGGCTGCCACATCCAGAGGAAGGAGGAGGCAGAATGAACACCCTTGTGGCTGTGATCATAGGAGCCTTGACCGTGTATCTGGCGTACACGCTCTATGCCAGGCGGATCGACCGTAACGTGATCCAGTCGGACCCCAAGCGGGCAACCCCCGCCACCCTCTACATGGATGGCGTGGACTTCATGCCCACCAACCGCAACATCCTCTTCGGCTACCACTTCAAGTCCATCGCCGCCGCCGGGCCCATCGTCGGCGCGATCGTCGCCGCGACCCTGTGGGGATGGCTCCCGGCCATCGTCTGGCTTGTGCTGGGAGTCTCCTTCATCGGCTGGGCGAGCGACTACAGCGCCATCGTGATCTCGGTGCGGAACGAGGGGAACAGCCTGTCCGCCGTCGCTCACCGGCTCGTCTCGCCGCGCACACGGACGGTGCTGTTCATCTTTATCTTCTTCTACCTACTCCTGGTCGCCGGTGCCTTCGTCGGCATCATGGCCGGCGTCCTGTCGGCCCAGCCCAGGACCCAATTCGGGATCATCGTACTGGTCGCCATGGGGCTGCTTTTGGGCCAGATGCTCTATCGCTGGCGCACCGGGCTGGTGGGGGCGACGATCCTCACGGTCGGGATCACGCTCGTGGCGATCCTGGCGGGCCCGTGGACGGAGGAGATCTTCAAGGGCCTGAACGCGGCTCTGAACGGCATAACGGGCAACGCGCCCATCGTGACCTACTTCGACCCGACGCTTGCCAACTTCAAGGGGGCCGAGGCGAAGATCATGCCGAGCCTTCTGTTCTGGGCTCTCGCGATCTGCGCCTTCTGCTATGCCGGCTCGGTGCTGCCGATCTGGCGGATGGCCCAGCCGGTCGTGTACGTCGGCTTCTGGATCACCGCGATGGCGATGGTGCTGGGGCTCGGCGGGGCGGCGCTGGCAAGCTTCGTCAAGCCGGAGGTCGCCCAGTTCCAGATCCCGGCCTTCAAGGGGTGGAACCCCCAGATGGGCCCGGCGGGGATCATGCCTCTCTGGCCGATGTTATTCGTCACGATCGCCTGCGGGGCCATCTCAGGCTGGCACGCCCTCTTCGGGGCGGTGGGAACGGCCCGCCAGATCGAGAACGAAGCAGATATGCTTCCTGTCGGTGGTGGTTCCATGTTCACGGAGTTCCTGCTGGGGCTGCTCGCGCTCCTGGCCGTTTCAGTCGGTGCCAAGGGAGCCCCGGTGGGGGCCTTCGCCTCGGGGCTCGGCGGCTTCATCAGCGTCTGGGGCGTTCCGCTCCAGTACGCGGTCTCGCTGGCCTTCGCGGCGTTCATCGTGATCGTGCTCGTGGTCACCCAGCTGATCTTCCGGGTCATGCGGGTGACGCTGACCGAGTGGTTGGGGGAGGTGATCCCGCCGTTCCGCAACCAGCACGTCGCCTCGTTCATCTCGGTGATCCTGGCCCTCCTGCTGGTGATGACCGGGACCTGGATCTACCTCTGGCAGCTCTTCGGGGGCGCCAACCAGCTCATGGCCGCCCTGTCGCTCCTGCTGGTCACGGTCTGGCTCGCCTCGGTGGGGAAGAACTGGCTCTACGCGGGGCTTCCGACGATCTTCATGTATATCACCACGGTGGCCTCCATCCTGGTGACCGCGTATAACCTGTACTTCAACGTGTATCAGCCGAACCTGGCGGCCGGCCGCACGCTGCCGGTCATCGGGTCGGGGCTCATGGTCCTGGTCGCGCTCCTGCTGGTGGTCGCGGCGGCGTTCATCGGCATCGACGGCTGGCGCGCGTTCATGAGGTACCTCAGGCGGCCCGCCGCCGCCCCGAAGGCGGCGCCCGCCCGGGGCTAGATGGCATAACCCCGCGCTGCACGGACGAGACTGAGCGGCCGCGCCGGGGGAGGGCGCCCTCCCCCCGCGCTCTTCGCCGCGGGAACTCACATCACCTGAGATGCCAACACGCGGGTTGACGGACCGCCTCGCCGCCGCGCGAGACGCCGTCAAGCATTTCATGTACGGGCTGACGGGCTACGAGTTTGCCCGCCACGCCGTCGAGATGCGGCACGAGATGGAGGCGGTGTTCATGGTGGTCACGCTCGGTGACCTGATCGGGGTGCCGATTCTGCCGCCGATCTACTCGCTCCGCCTCCTGCCGTACGTGGTGCCCGAGATCGCCACGTGGAAGCGGAACCTGGCGCGCCGGAGGGAGTTCTGGGAGAAGGAAGAGTATGATCTACACGGCGTCTGAGGAGACATAGATGGCAGCCGAGGAAAAGCCGAAGAAGAGCGGGTTCATGGGCGTGTTCAAGGACATCCTGTACGGGATGTCCTCCCACGAGATGACCCGCTACGCGGTCCGCTCGCGGGCCAGCATGGAGCACCTGTTCATCCTCATCACGATGGGCGACCTCCTGGGGATTCCGATTCTGCCGCCCTACTATTCCCTCAGGCTTCTGCCGTACGTGACCCCCCAGATCAGCTCCTGGAAGCGCCGGATGCTGAGGGAGCGGGACATCACGGACGTGCTGGGGTAAGGCGGGGGCCGCGTGTCGCTCAGGACCGTGTTCGAGAGCCGGCCGGACCGCCGGTACATCATGTTCGGCGGCAAGGGCGGGCTGGGAAAGACCACGCTCTCCGCCACCAGCGCCTTCTGGCTGGCGAGCCACGGCAAGCGAGTCCTCCTCTTCTCCGTGGATCCGCAGGCCAGCCTGTCGGACATCTTCCAGCAGGACATCTTCGGTAAGGGCCCCGTGCCCATTATGCAGAATCTCTGGGCCCAGGAGGTGGACGCGGATCGCCGCATCAAGGAGTATCAGCAGGAGATCAGGCAGAAAATCCTCGACATGTACGGGTTCGATCGCGTCCCCGAGGAAATCGACAATTACATCGCGGCGGCTTCCGCCGAGCCCGCCATGGAGGAGAGCGCCATCTTCGATGCCGTGGTGGATATCATCGTCCAGGGAGACTACGACTACTACATCTATGACCTCGTCCCCCTCGGCCACGCCCTCTACTACCTCTCCATGGCCAAGGTGTACGACGAGTGGATCAACAAGATCACGAAGCTCCGCGAGGACATGCGCCAGTACGACCAGGTGGCGGCCACGATGCGGCGCCAGGAAACCCTGGAGGAGGACAAGATCCTGGAGGAGCTCACGTACATCAAGAACCGGATCAACGCCTCGTCCCAGATCCTGACCGACAGGCGCCGGACCGCCTTCTTCTTCGTGCTCGTGCCGGAGGAGATGATCATCCTCGACACGCTGAAGGCCGCGGAGTTGTTTTCGAAGTTCGACGTGCCGATCTCGGGGTACGTCGTGAATCGGGTGCTCCCGCCGGACCTCGGCGCGGGCCACATCCCGGAGTACTTGCGTAACCGGATTTCGATGCAGCAGAAGTACATGAAGGAGATCCAGGCCACCTTCGGCGGCCAGATCCTGGCCCAGGTGCCCGAGATGGAGCGGGACATCACGGGTCTCCCAATGATCGAGCGCCTCGCCAAGCGGCTCTTCGAGGATGCGCCGGCATGAGTCCGGCTGATGCCATCACTACCTCGATGAGGGCGTACCTCGGCAATCACCCGGGGTTGAAATACTTCTTTTTCGGGGGCAAGGGCGGCGTGGGGAAGACCGCCATGGCGGGCACGACGGCTCTCTGGCTGGCCGGGCAGGGGCGGCGCACGCTCCTCGCCTCGACCAATCCCGTCCACAGCCTGTCGGGTCTTCTCGCCCAGAACGTCGCCGCCGGTCACACGGCCGTCACCGGCGCGCCGAACCTCTGGGCGTACGAGATCGACACCCGGGAGACCATCGAGCGGTCCAAGAAGGAGATCCGCGACAAGATCCAGTGGTTCCTGAAATTCGCCGACATCTCGACCAAGGCTGACGACTTCGTCGAGTCGGCCACGATGAACCCGGCCTTCGAGGAGTCGGCCATGTTCGAGAACATGGTCGAGCTGATGCTCAAGAACGAGTACGAAGCATACGTGTTCGACACCGCCCCGACCGCCAACGCCCGGCGCCTGCTCGGGATGTCCAAGGTGTACTCCCTCTGGGTGGACAAGATGCTCAAGTCGCGGGAGGAAGCGCGCTCGCTCCGAGAAATGCTCTCCTTCACGAAGAAGAAGGAGGAAGACCCGCTCCTGGAGTACCTCCTGCAGTTCCGTGCGCGCATGGGGCAGGCGCGCCGGCTCCTGACGGATGCCGAGAAGACCGCCTTTTTCTTCGTGACGCTGCCTGAGGCCCTCCCCATCGCCGTCATCACCCGCTTCATCGGCTGGTTCCACGACTTCGGCATCCCCGTCGGGGGAGTGGTGGTGAACATGGTGCTGGACCGGCAGGCCCTGGGCGCGAACGTCCCCGAGTTCGTGCTGAACCGGATGAAGATGCAGGATGACCACATGAAGACGATCTGGGAAAAATTCGACGGCTCCGTGCGTGCGATCGTCCCGCTCTTCGACCAGGAGGTGCGCGGGGTGGCCATGCTGGGCCAGGCCGCTCGGGCCCTGTTTCCGTGAAGCCGGTCGGGTCGTAACCCCTCACACTTCTTGACAATCTTTCGCCTACCATGGTAGCGTGAGGGTCGAATTTTTGGCAGGCCAACGGGGGCCGGTGAAGGGTCAGCGGCTGAGGGAGCTCCAACATGACGAAGGCGGATCTGATCGACGAAGTGGCGAAGGTGTCCAACCTGACGAAGAAGGAAAGCGAGACGATTGTCAACACCGTCTTCGAGAACATCACGGACGCCCTGGGCAAGGGGGACAAAGTCGAGCTCCGGGGGTTCGGGAGCTTCAGAATCCGGCACCGGAACGCCCGGAAGGGACGGAACCCCAAAACCGGCACGAGCGTGAGCGTTCCCGAGAAGCGGGTCCCGTTTTTCAAGGTCGGAAAGCGGCTGCGCGAACACGTGAACGCGTGAGCTCCTGCGGGGGCACCGGGCGGGCAGGGCGGGGACTCGGCCCTCCGTGCTCTGACCGGTAGGCGTGGAGCGTCTCTGGGCCCCCTGGCGGATGGCGTACGTGGGGGCTGCCGGCCGCGGCGAAGGGTGTCTCCTCTGTCAGGCTCTGGCGTCCTCCGATGACCGCAAGGCACTCGTCCTGCTCCGTCGTCCTCTCGCCTTTTTGATCCTCAACGCGTATCCCTACGCGCCCGGCCACCTGATGATCGCGCTGACCCGTCACGTCGGAACCCTCGCCGACGCGACGCCTGAAGAACTGAGCCAGGCGATGGCGGTCGTCCAGGCGGCCATCCGGGGGTTGGATCGCGGCTACCGCCCTGACGGCTACAACATCGGCATCAACCAGGGGCGGGTGGCCGGGGCCGGCGTCGAGGGGCATCTGCACATCCACGTGGTCCCCCGCTGGAACGGCGACACGAATTTCATGCCCGTTCTCGGCGAGGTCCGGGTGCTTCCTGAATCGCTGGACGCCACCTACGACAGGCTGTCCGCCGCGTTGGGGAGCGGGGAGCGTCCCGGTTAACGCCTCCCCCCTTCCGGTCGCGAGGGTCCCTTGGCAACGTCCCCTGAGTTGACTCCGGTCATGAGGCAATACCGGGAGCTCAAGCTCCGGTATCCCGATTACCTCCTGCTGTTCCGCCTGGGCGACTTCTACGAGATGTTCTTCGAGGATGCCCAGGTCGGCGCCCGGCTTCTTCAGATCGCGCTCACCTCGCGCCAGAAGGGGTCGGGGGCGATCCCGATGGCCGGCGTCCCCCACCATGCCGCGGACGGCTATATCGCCCGGCTCATCGCCCTCGGGCAGAAGGTCGCCGTGTGCGAACAGATGGAGGCGCCGGGCAAGGGGCGGAAACTCATCCGCCGCGAGGTGGTTCGGGTCATCACCCCCGGCACCGTGACCGACACGCAGTTTCTTGACCGGGGGGCCAACAACTTCCTCCTCGCCCTCGCCAAAGGGCGGGACGGTCTCGGCATCGCCCTTGTGGATGTCTCCACCGGCGACTTCTGGGCCGGGGAGGAGACGGGCGAGGGCCTCTCCCTCCTCGACGCCGCCCTCCTGCGACGCCCCGCCGAGATCCTTCTTCCGCCGGGCATCCAGGAGGGCCACCGTCTCTTCCGGCGACTCCAAGAGGGCGGAGCGGCGCTGACGACGGGGGCCACGTTTCCGAGCCCCTCTGCTTCACGCGAGATGCTCTGTCGCCAGTTCAGGGTCCCGTCCCTGGAGGGGTTCGGTCTCGGCGGAATGACCTGGGGGATTCAAGCCGCCGCGGGAGCGCTTGGCTACCTCCAGAACACCCAGGGAGAGGCTCTGGCGCACCTGACGCGTCTTCAGCGCCTGGTCCCGGGGGATGCCTTGCTGCTCGACCCGAGCGCGGTGAGCACCTTGGAATTGTTCGAGACCCTCCAGGACCGGTCGGTGAAGGGGTCCCTCTACGGGAGCCTCGACCAAACCCGGACTGCGATGGGAGCGCGGGGACTCCGCCAGTGGCTGCTGCGGCCGCTCCTGGATCTCACCGAGATCGGCCGCCGCCAGGAGGCGGTCGGGGCGCTCGCGGAAGCGCCGGCGATCCGGGCCGAGACCCAGAGCCTCCTGGGATCCGTCGGCGACCTGGAGCGGCTGACGAGCCGGGTGGCCCTCGGCGTGGCTCATGCCCGGGACCTCATCGCCCTCCGCAATTCCCTCGCGCCGCTTCCCCGGCTCAAGACCGCGCTGGCCGAGCTCAAGGCGCCTCTCCTCGGCACGCTCGCGGGGGAGCTCGCCGAGCTCCAGCCGATCCAGAAGCTCCTGACCGACGCTCTCGAGGACGCCCCGCCCCTCGGGCTCCACGAGGGCGGCCTCATCCGCGAGAGCTGGAGTCAGGCGCTGGCCGATTTCAAGCGGGAAGCCCGCGAGGCCAGAGCCTGGATCGCCGGTCTCGAGACCCGGGAGCGCGAGCGCACCGGGATCTCGACGCTCCGCGTCCGCTTCAACCGGGTCTTCGGCTATTCGATCGAGGTCTCGAACGCGCACCTGGCCAAGGTGCCGGGCGACTACGTCAGGCGTCAGACGCTGGTGGGCGCCGAGCGCTTCGTGACCCCGGAGCTGAAGGAGTACGAGGCCAAGGTGCTCGGCGCGGAGGAGCGGATCAACCGGCTGGAGTTCGAGCTCTTTGAAGAGGTGCGCGCGGGCGTGGCGGCGGAAGTCCCGGCTCTCCTGGCGACAGCGCGCGCCGCGGGCAGCGCGGACGTCCTCGCCGCTCTCGCCGAGATCGCGCACCAGAGAGGGCACGTCAGGCCCGTCGTCACCGACGGCCGTGGCCTTCAGATCGTGGACGGCCGCCACCCCGTTCTGGAGGCGGTCGGCCAGCAGCCGGTCATCCCAAACGACCTCGAGCTGGACGGCGAAGAGGGCCAAATCATTATTCTGACCGGTCCCAACATGGCAGGAAAGAGCGTGTACCTCCGCCAAGCTGCGCTGCTCATCATCCTGGCCCAGCTCGGAACCTTCGTGCCTGCGCGGGAAGCCCGGATCGGACTGGTGGACCGGATCTTCGCGCGCGTCGGCGCTCAGGACAACCTCGCCCGAGGCCAGAGCACGTTCCTCTTGGAGATGCTGGAGACTGCCAACATTCTCCACAACGTCACCCCGCGGAGCCTGGTGCTCCTCGACGAGGTGGGGCGCGGCACCTCGACGTTCGACGGCCTGGCAATCGCCTGGGCCGTGGCGGAGGAGCTCTCCGAACGAGGGCGCGGCGCCAAGGTGCTCTTCGCCACCCACTACCATGAGCTGACCCAGCTGGCCGATCGGTTCCCGGGCATCCGGAACTTTCACGTCGCGGTCCGCGAGTGGAACGACGAGATCATCTTCCTGCACAAGGTGCGCCCCGGCGGGACCGACAGAAGCTACGGGATTCAGGTCGCGCGGCTGGCGGGGCTCCCGCCGGCGGTCATCGAGCGGGCGAAGACGCTCTTGGCCGGGCTTGAGGCGACGCGCCAGGCCGTCCCGGCTTCCGCGGAGTCGGCGACCCCGTCCCAGCTCCCTCTCTTTCCCCCTCCGGGTCACCCGCTTGTCGAAGAGCTGGCGGCCCTTGATCTTGCCGGCCTCACGCCGCTCGAAGCCCTGAATCTCCTCGCTCGTTGGCAGGCCGCTGTCAAGGAGGGGTCGTGAGCCGAATTGTCCGGCTGCCGGATCACGTGGTGAATCAGATCGCGGCCGGCGAGGTGGTGGAGCGTCCCGCCTCGGTGCTGAAGGAGCTCCTGGAGAACGCCGTGGACGCGAGGGCGGGGCGCGTGACTGCGGATTTGCAGGATGCCGGGCGCAGGTTGATCAGGGTCACCGACGACGGCGTGGGGATGACGCCGGAGGAGATGGAGCTCGCACTGGAACGCCACGCCACCTCGAAGATCGCCACGGAGGCGGACCTCAGGGACATCCGCTCACTGGGATTTCGGGGGGAGGCGCTCCCCGCCATCTGCGCCGTCTCCCGCTTCTCCCTCGTCTCCCGGGCGCGCGGCGTGGGGCAGGGGGCCATGCTGCGAGGAGAGGGCGGCCTAGTCCGTCAACGCCTGGCGGTCGAGTGCTCTGAGGGCACGACGGTCGAAGTCGCCGATCTGTTTTTCAACACGCCGGCACGCCTCAAGTTCCTCAAGAGCCCCCAGGCCGAACTGGCGGCCGGGCTCAGGGTCGCCACCCAGCTGGCCCTCGCCCAGCCGGCGCTCCATCTTCGCGTCGCCCACAACGAGCGCCCCGTCCTGACGGCGCCCAAGGCGTCATCCCTCCGCGATCGGGTGGGCGCGCTCTTGGGCTACGACCTGGCCGGACGGCTCCTCGCCGTCCGACGGGAGGAGCGCGGAGTCGCCGTTGAGGGACTCCTCAGCCCTCCCGCCCTCGCGCGGGGGAACCGGGACGAGATCGTCGTGATCGTGAACGGCCGACCGGTGCGCGACAGTCTGATCCTTCAGACTTTACTTGAAGCCTACCGCCCGCTCCTCGCCCGCGACCGGTTTCCGATCGCAATCCTCACGCTCCGGGTTCCATCGGGGGAGGTGGACGTCAACGTTCACCCGAGCAAGGCGTGGGTGAGATTCCGCCAGCCGCGGGTCGTCCAGGAGCTCGTCTTCGCCCTCGTCCAGGAGGCGTTGCGCTCGGCCGAGGTCGTGTCGTCGCCGAGGCCGGTCAGCCCCGTGGAGCCTCTCGCCGCTCCGAGCCAGGTGCCGCCCGCCGACCAGCCCGGCCTCTTCAGAGAAGAACCGGCGGGCTACACCGCATCGCTTTTCGGCACCCTGGTGGGCCAGCTCCAGGACACGTTTATCGTGGCCGCCAGCGAGGAGGAGGTGTTCTTCGTGGACCAGCACGTAGCCCACGAGCGCGTCCTCTTCGAGCGCCTCAAGGCCGATCTGGCGCTGGGGGCGCTGCCGTCCCAGGAGCTCTTGTTTCCGCTGACCCTGGAGATGGCCCCGTCGGGCCATGCGCTGCTCGCGGAGTGGGAGCCCACGCTGGCCGGGCTTGGCTTCGACCTTCAAGGATTCGGCGAGGCCACGCTTCTCGTCCGCGCGGTGCCCGCCCTCCTCAAGGGGGAGGAGCCGCGCCACCTTCTCGAGGCCCTCGTGGATGAGGTCGGATCACCCAGGCCTGAGGCGTCCCGGCCTCTCGTGGATCGAGCGCTCGCCTTCGTCGCGTGCCGGGCTGCGGTGAAGGCCGGGGCGCCCCTCGGGCGGGAGGAGATGACCCGGCTGCTCGCGGATCTCTCGCTGACCGAGACCCCCTTCTTCTGCCCCCATGGCCGTCCCGTCCTCTCGCGCCTGTCGCTTCGTGAGATCAGGCGCGAGCTCAAGCGCACCTGGTGATGTTTCGGTATCATAAGAATATGGGCGGTTCGAAACCGCCGTTGGTGGTTCTCACGGGACCCACAGGGGCGGGCAAGACTGAGGTGGCCGTCCGGCTCGCGTCCCGGCTTCCCGTCGAGGTCGTCAGCGCTGATTCGCGCCAGGTGTACCGGGGGATGGACATCGGGACGGCCAAGCCCAGCCGAGAGCAGCGCGAGGCCGTGGCGCATCACCTGATTGATGTCGTCAGGCCGGACGAGCACTACAACGCGGCCCGCTTCCGCGTCGAGGCGCGCCAAGCCATCGCCGACATTCTCGGGCGGGGGAGACTTGCAATGGTCGTCGGGGGGACGGGGCTCTACATCCGGGCTCTGCTTCGCGGCCTTTTGCCGGCGCCGCCCGCAAACGCCGCCGTCAGGCGAGAGCTGAGAGAGGTCTTGCGGCGCGAGGGACCAGAGGCGCTTCACGCGCGGCTGAAGGAGGTGGACCCTGAGGCGGCCGGCCGTATTCACCCGCGGGACCCCGTCAGGATCATCCGCGCGCTGGAGATCCAGCGCGTGACGGGCGCTCCCCTCGGCGCGCCGTCTCATTGGAGGCAGAGTCGTCCGGACTGGGCGCTCCTCCTCGTCGGCCTCACCCGTCCCCGTCCCTCGCTGTACGAGGCCCTCGGGGAGCGTGTGGACCGGATGGTGGAGCGGGGGCTCCAGGAGGAGACGCAGAGACTCCTCGCCGCAGGCTACGACCCGTCCCTGCCGGCGATGCAGGGGATCGGCTACCGGCAGTTCGTGAAAGTGATCCACGGCGAGTTGTCCCAGGCTCGCGCCATCCATGAGATGAAGCGCGATACCAGGCAGTACGCCAAGCGCCAGTGGACCTGGTTTGCCCGTGAGCCGGGGATCCGCTGGGTGGACGTGGAGGCGGCGGGGGGGCACGACGGCGTGGTGGAGCAGGTCGAGAAGTGGATCATCCAAGAAAAGCTGCTTCCTTTAGAGGGATAAGAGAGGTGCGCGAAGGCGCGGGTCGCATGTACGAGACCAACGGCAGCCCGGAGCGGGCCCTCCTGGCCGCGCTCCGGTTCCCGAAGCAGTCGCGGGACGACGTCCGGGAATCGTTGGATGAACTCGGCCGCCTGACGGAATCCGCCGGCGCCGTGGTGGTGGGGAGCGTCGTCCAGGACCTGCCGTCCCGCTCGTCCCAGCTCTACTTCGGCAAAGGGAAGGTGGAAGAGCTGGGAGCCCTGACGCGCGAGCGCACGGCCAACGTCGTGATCACGGACGACAACCTCTCGCCCGCCCAGGAGCGGAACCTCTCCCGGGCCCTCGGCCTCAAGGTGATTGACCGGCGCGCGCTGATTCTCGACATCTTCGCCCAGCGCGCCCGGACCAGTGAAGGCAAGCTCCAGGTCGAGCTGGCTCAGCTCTCGTACCTGCTGCCCCGGCTCGTCAGGCGGTGGAGCCACCTCGAGCGGCTCGGGGGCGGCATCGGCACCCGGGGGCCTGGCGAGACTCAGCTCGAGTCGGACCGACGGATCATCCGGCGGCGGATCCTCCGGATCCAGCGCGAGCTCGGTCGCGTCGAGCGCCACCGCCGCCTCCACCGCGATCGCCGCCGTGCCGGCGGGTGGCCGGTCGTCGCCCTGGTCGGCTACACCAACGCCGGCAAGACGACGCTCCTGAACCGATTGTCGGGGGCCCGCTTCCGGGTCGCCGACCAGCTCTTCGTCACCCTCGATCCCGCGGCCCGGCTCGTCGCCCTTCCGGATCGCCAGCCGTTCATCCTCACCGACACGGTCGGCTTTATCCGGAAGCTCCCCCCAGAGCTGGTTGCCGCCTTCAGAGCCACGCTCGAGCAGCTGCACGCCGCCGACCTGCTCCTCCATGTGCTGGACGCGAGCCACCCGCGGGCGCAGGAACAGATGCGGGCGGTTGAGCGACTCTTGGCCGAGCTGGACCTCGAGCAGCGCCCGGTGCTCCTTGCGCTCAACAAGATTGACCGCGTCGAGGAGCCGCGGGATTTGTGGCGGCTCGGTGAGGAGTCGGGCGGGATCCCGGTCTCCGCGCTCACGGGGGCTGGCGTGCCGGAGCTGCTCGCTGCCATCGAGGGGGCCCTGCGCCACCGCACGGGCCACGTGACCCTTCGGATTCCCTACGCTGACGGACCGACGCTCGCCCTCTGCTACGACAAGGGCCGTGTGCTGCGGCGCGAGGACGGGGAGGCCGGGGTTCTGCTCGACGTGGCGCTGCCGCGCCCGCTCTTGAGCCGCGTCTCAGCCTATCGAGTGGGCGCTTAGCCCATCGGTGTTACAATGAGGCTCCGAGGTTGTCGGTGGGACTCGCCAACTGGCTGACGGTCGTTCGGATCATCCTGATTCCTGTCTTCGTGACGCAGTTGGTGTACCGGCGTCCGACGACGGCGCTCATCGTCTTTCTGCTGGCCAGCCTCACCGACACCCTCGACGGCTATTTCGCGCGCCAGCGGGGAAACCAGACCCGCCTTGGCGCGTTCCTCGACCCGATGGCCGACAAGCTCCTGCTCACGGCCTCCTTCATCACGCTGACGTACCTCAAGGTCATTCCGTTCTGGATCACCGCCGTGGTCCTGAGCCGCGACCTCGTGCTGATCCTCGGCGCGGCGCTCATCCACATCTCCGGCGGAACGATTTACCCGACCCCCACGTGGCTCGGCAAAGGCTCGACGTTCTTCCAGATGCTGACGGTGCTCGCCGCCATGCTTTCGGTGTACTTCAAGATTCCGACCGCTCCGAAGATCTTCTTTTGGGCGACCGCGATCTTCACCACCGCGTCGGGGATCCAGTATCTGTACCAGGGAACCCGGCTGCTCAACCCGCCGTCTCCGAGGGAGCCTCGTGCACCGACCCTCGTCCGCTGACGGGGTCATGGTCGCCCAGGTTCGGCCGCGGAGCTCAGCCGCCGAAGCGGGACTCCTGGCCGGGGACCGGCTCGTGTCCATCAACGGCGTGCCGCTTCGCGACAGCATTGACTTCTACTTCCAGGCGGGGGAGGAGAGCCTCCTGATCGAGCTCGACCGTGGCGGCTCTACGGCATCGCTCACCGTTCACCGCCGGATGGGGAAGGACCTGGGGGTGGAGCTGCTGCCGCCCCGCCCCGCGGAGATTTCCACCTGCGCCAACAAGTGCGTCTTCTGCTTCATCCACCAGCTTCCCAAGGGGATGCGCAAGAGCCTCTACGTCAAGGACGACGACTACCGGCTCTCGTTCCTCCACGGCAACTACATCACCCTCACCGACCTCCCCGAGGAGGCGCTCGAGCGCATCGAAAAGCAGCGCCTTTCCCCGCTCTACGTCTCGGTCCATGCGACAGATCAGGAGCTGCGTTATGCGCTTCTGGGCAAGCCCAGGGTCAAGGGCGATCTGCTCCCGCGCATGGCGCGGCTGGCCCGGGCCGGGATCAGGATGCACGCCCAGATCGTCCTCTGCCCCGGATGGAACGACGGCCCTCACCTCGAAAAAAGCGTCAAGGACCTCGCCGACCTGCATCCCGGCGTGGCGACGGTGGCGGTGGTGCCGGTGGGGCTCACCCGCTTCCGCGACCGGCTGCCGGCGCTCAGGACTGTGGCACCGGCCGAGGCCCGTGACCTGGTCGCCACCATCGAGGGGTGGCAGCGCGGGTACCGCCGCCGCCTCGGCAGCCGCCTCGTGTTCGCCGCCGACGAGCTGTACCTCGCGGCTGGGCTCGAGCCGCCGCCGCCCCGCGCCTACGAGGGATTTCCGCTTCTTGAGGATGGGATCGGGTTGGTCCGCCGCTTCACCGAGGGCTTTCGACGCGCGCTCCATCACCTGCCTCGCGAGGTTCATCCTCCCCGAGCCGTGAGCATCGTCACGGGGGAACTGTTTGCGCCGCGTCTCACCGCGCTGCTGGACCAGGTGCGCGTGGATGGCGTGAGTCTGACCGTGCTGCCGGTGGCTAACGCCTTCTTCGGAGGGAACATCGGCGTCGCCGGTCTTTTGACCGGGCAAGACGTTCTTGCCCAGCTCTCCGGCCGCCCTCTTGGCGACTTCGTCCTCGTTCCGGACGTGGCCCTCCGGGATGAAGCCAACGTGTTCCTGGACGATCTCACCCCGGCCGATCTTGAAGCCCATCTCCGGATTCCGGTGCGCGCGGTCGCGCCAACGCCGCGCGCCCTCCTGAGGGCCCTCCTCCGCGATCCCGTTGCCGTCTGATGGTCAGGCCCGTCATCACCATCGTCGGCCGACCCAATGTCGGCAAGTCCACTCTCTTCAACCGGCTGATCGGGCGGCGCCAGGCCTTGGTGCGCGACGTGCCGGGCGTGACGCGCGATAGGCTCTACGGTCTCGCCGAGTTCGGAGGGTGGCAGGCCACGGTCGTGGATACCGGGGGATTCGATCCCTCCACCGATCAGGATCTCGTCCAGGCGGTGGGCCAGCAGGTGAGGGCGGCGATCGAGGAGTCGGACCTGGTGCTCTTCGTCGTGGATTGCCGGGCGGGCATCATCCCGCTCGATCACGAGATTGCCCGACTCCTCAGAAAGAGCCACCGGCCGGTCGTCGTCGTCGCCAACAAAGTGGAGGGACCCGCGCAGGAGGCGCTGCTGGGAGAGGTGTACGGCCTCGGGTTCCCGCGGCTCTTCGCCGTGTCGGCCGAGCACGGACGGGGCGTGGCTGAGCTGCTCGAATCACTCCGGGAGATGGCCCCGGCCGCGTCCGGCGCGCCGGAAGGGCAGGGGCTGAGGGTGGCGGTCGTCGGCCGACCGAACGTCGGCAAGTCCTCGCTCGTGAACGCCCTGCTCGGCTCGGAGCGGCTCCTGGTTCACGAGGCGCCCGGCACCACCCGCGACGCCGTGGACACGCCGTTTTCCTTCCGGGGCCGCGCCTACGTCCTCATTGACACCGCGGGGATCCGGCGGAAGGGAAAAGTTACCGAGCCGCTGGAGAAGCTCGCAGTGGTCATGGCGCTCAGGAGCCTGGAGCGCTGCCAGGTGGCGATCCTCCTCCTGGACGCCTCCGAGGGCGTGACGGCTCAGGACTGTCACATCGGCGGCTACGCGAAGGAAGCCGGGAGGGCGGCGGTCATCGCGGTGACCAAGTGGGACCTGGTACCGCGGGGGATGGTGCGCCGCGCCGAGGTCGTCGAGCAGATCCGCGACCGCCTGCTGTTTCTCGACTACGCGCCGGTCGCCTTCACCTCGGCGGTGACGCGCCTGGGGCTCGACGAGCTCTTCGACCTCGTGGACCAGGTGGCCGACGAGGCGGTCAAGCGGATCCCGCCGGCCCTCGTCGCCAAGACGCTGGCTCAGGCGATGGAGCGGCGGCCGGTCAGCCACAAAGGGGTCCCTCTCACGCTGCATTCCGCCTCTCAGGTGGGCGTTTCGCCTCCGACGTTTGCCGTGCGCGTGAACCAGCCCGACAAGATCCACTTCTCGTACCAGCGCTATCTGGTCAGCTCGCTGCGCCAGGCGTTCGGCTTCGCGGGCTCGCCCGTGCGCCTGGCCTTTCGGCGGGCGCCCAGAGGGCGCGCGCGGAGGCACCGATGAGGCGCCGCCGACGCCGGCGACGGTTCGCGCTCGGCGTGGCCATCGGCCTCGGCATCGTGCTGGCTATTGTCGCGCTGCTCGTCGCCAGTCCCCGCCACCGCCACTTCTACAGCGGCCTCTTCGCCGGGCCACCCGGCAGCGCGCCGGCTCCCGCCGCGCCCTCGCCTCCACCTGCCCCCATGGCCGCGCCCGAGCCTCGGACGCCGCCCCCGGCGGTGAGCGACCGCCCGCCGGGCTTCGTCACGCCCATTGTCCCTGAGCCGAGTGCCCAGCGGACTGCTCCTCCTCCCGCGGCCGCTGATCGCTCCGAGGAAACGCCTCGCAGCAAGGAGGCACGCCAGAAGCAGGCCGTGGCGGTGGCGCCGCGCGGTGGACCGGGCGACCGGGTCGTCGTGAGGATCCTCGATGAGATCGCTGCGAGGCTGCCGCTTCAGGGGCCGCCCCCCTACTGGGAGCTCAAAGAGTTCGCGGGGCGGGCTCAGGTGGATGTGGTGAGGGACGACGGGCGGGTCGCGTTCAGGCTGTCGAGCGAGCGGACCTCGTTCGCCCTCTACCGGGACGTGACGCTGGACGTCAAGGAATTTCCGCTCCTCACGTGGTCCTGGAAGGTCACGAAGCTCCCGACCGGCGGCGATATTCGCGACCGGTCGAGCGACGACCAGGCCGCCCAGGTCTACGTGATCTTTCCCCGGTGGCCCTTTCCCCGGATCAACAGCGACGTGCTCGGCTACATCTGGGACACGCAGGCGCCGGTGGGCACCCAGCTGACGAGCCCTCAGTCTTCCAACGTGAAGCTCACGGTGCTCGAGAGCGGGGCGGCGCGGCTGGGTCAGTGGGTCCCCGAGGAGCGGAACGTGTATCAGGATTACGTGAATCTATTCGGCAAGGAGCCTCCGCAGGTGGGCAAGGTGGCGATCATGATTGACTCCAACGACACGCGGAGTCAGGCTGAGGCGTTCGTAGGTGAGCTAACTTTCCATCGGGCTCCTCTTCGAACGGGGCGTGGCCCCGGGCCCAAGGGCCTCGCGCTCGGAATTCCCCTCAACCGCTGACCCTGGGGCAGGGTGCTAACTCGTCAAAACCCAAAGCAAAATCGGTTTGTGGTGTTGCCACTCCGTGATAAGATGAACGCCGCGTAATACCCCACCCTCCGAGGGTCGCCTGGATGAGCCCTGAGCGCGACGACTACGAAGACGAAGAGGAATACGAAGAAGAGGAGGAGCCGCAGAGCATCTTCGCGGCCACGTGGTTCCGGGCGCTGCTCATCGTGATCATCCTGGCGGTGGTGGGCGTGCTCGCGCTCCCTTACGCCCTTGATTGGTTCAAGGCCGCCCCGAAGCCCGCGGTGTCGATCGTCAAGCCGGTCCCGGCGCCGGTTCAGCCTGCTCGCCCCGCTCCTCCCGCGGCGCCAGCACCCGCGCCGAAGATCGCCGAGCCGCCTCCTAAGCCGACCCCTCCGCCCGCAGCGCCGTCGACGCCGGCCCCGGCTCCGAAGGTCGCCGAGAAGCCGGCCGAACCGGCTCCCAAGCCGGCCGTCAGCGCACCGGCCACCGCCCCGGCCAAAGGGGACTACTGGGTTCAGGTGGGGGCCTTCAGCCATGCGAAAAACGCCGCGGGCCTGGCCGCCAAGCTGACGGCCGAAAAGTACTCCGTCCAGCGCGCGACGGTGAAGCGGGGAGGCGGAGGAGAGGGCGGGAACGAGATCTTCGCAGCGGGTGTTCGCCAGCAGGACCTCTACGACAAGGTGAAGAGCAAGGGCCTCCGGGCCGACGCCGTCAAAGGCGGCTCGGTGGTGCGCCCGCTGCTGCCGCTCCGCGACGCCGTGGCGCTCTCCAAAGAGCTCGCCGACGCGGGGATGGATGTGAAGATCCGCCGCGTCGGCCCTGAGAAGGGGACGTTCTACCTCGTGCGGATCGGGGGCTTCGCTGACCGGAAAGAGGCGGACGCGGCGAAGGCTGAGCTCGAGGGGAAGGGAATTCCCGGCTTCATCGTCAAGGGGCCCCCGCGCTGATGGGCGAGGTGGACACGCTCGTCGTCCTCGTCACCGTGCCCTCCGTGGAAGAGGGGACGCGGCTGGGCAAGACCCTCGTCGAGGAGCACCTGGCGGCGTGCGTCAACGTCGTGCCGGGCGTCCGCTCGATTTTCTTCTGGGAGGGACGGCTTCAGGAGGAGGGGGAGGCGCTCTTGGTGATGAAGACGGGGCGCGAGCGCTACGAGGCGCTCCAGCGTCGGATCCTCGCGCTCCATTCCTATTCGGTGCCCGAGATTTTGGCCCTGGCCGTGGAGTCCGCGTCGCCGGCCTACGTGGCCTGGGTGCGCGAGTCGGTCGGAACGGAAGGGAGGTGATCCCCCTGACGAAGAATGACCTGATCAATGCGGTGGCAGCCCACGGGTTGTCCAAGCGGCAATCGGCCTCGGTCGTGGAGTCGGTCTTCGACCTCATGTCCAAGTGCTTCGAGAACGCAGAGGATGTGAAGATCGTCGGGTTCGGTCACTTCCGGGTCCGGAAGAAAGCCTCCCGGCGCGGGCGCAATCCTCAGACCGGGTCCAGCATCGAGATCAGCGCCCGCAGGGTGGTGACGTTCAAGCCGAGCAAGGGGCTCAAGTCCCGGATCAACCAGTAGCGGGGGTCGGGCGCCATGGTCCAGGCGATTCCCGACAAGCTCTACTTCCGGATCGGGGAGGTGGCGGACCTCACCGAGGTGCCGGCGTACGTCCTCCGCTACTGGGAGTCCGAATTCAAACTGCTCCGTCCCAAGAAGAACCCCGCCGGCCAGCGGCTCTATCGCAAGCGGGACGTCGAGCTGGTCCTCAGGATCAAATCCCTCCTTTACGGCGAGCGCCTGACGCTCGAGGGCGCCAAGAAGCGGCTCCTGGCCGAGTCTCGCGGGGAAGCCGAGCCACCGGAGGCCTGGGCGCGCGAGGCGGCCTACGGCGAGGCCCTCAAGCGGGTCCGCGGCCGCCTGGAAGCGATCCGCTCCCTCCTCTCACGCGATCATCACCGCTGATGTCCTTGAGTTCCCTCCGTCGGTCCCGTACAATACCTCGTGGTCCGGGGCGTGGCGCAGCCTGGTAGCGCACTGGCATGGGGTGCCAGGGGTCGCTGGTTCAAATCCAGTCGCCCCGACCAGAAAATCCAGCCATCGAAGGGCGGAGCAGATGGGAGCAAGGTTTACTCTGGAATACTGGAAAGACGGTGACTGGCTTGTGGGCCAGGTACGAGAGGTGCCGGGCGTCTTCAGCCAAGGGAAGACCCTTGGAGAACTGGAAGAGAATATCCGCGACGCCTACCGATTAATGCTGAGGGGACGACCGGCCGTTAGCCACCGCCGCGCCCGGCGCAGGCCGATCGCGCTCCCCGCGTGAAGCGCGAGGAGCTCATTCGAGAATTGAAATCGGCGGGTTGCGTTCTCAAACGGCATGGGAAGCGTCACGACCTCTACACGAACCCGAAGACGGGTCGCAGCGCGCCGGTTCCACGTCACACGGAGATAGCCAACAGCCTTTGTCAGGTCATACGGAAGCAGCTCGGCATCTGAGCCGTGCCATCGCGTAAAATGGCGCGAGGGGCCAGGGCTTTCCCGTGACACCGGCAGATTCTCGGATCTGCTCTTTTTTATGTCAACGCCACTGGTGCTCGTAACCAACGATGACGGCGTCTTCGCGCCAGGGCTCGCGGCCCTCGCCCTAGCCCTGGCCCCGCTGGGAGACGTCTATGTCGTCGCCCCGGATCGGGAGCAGAGCACGGTTGGGCACGCGCTGACGCTCCATCGCCCGCTCAGGGTTGATCGCGTCGGGGAGAGGCGCTTTTCGGTCAACGGCACCCCCTCGGACTGCGTGAACCTCGGCATTCTCGGGCTCCTGCCCGCCGAGCCCCGGCTCGTGGTGTCGGGGATCAACCACGGCTCGAATCTGGGCGACGACGTGACGTACTCCGGCACGGTGTCCGCGGCGATGGAGGGGACGCTCCTCGGGGTGCCGTCCATCGCGGTATCGCTCGCGGCGCCTGAGCAGAGCTTCGAGGAGGCGGCCCGGATCGCGCAAATCGTCGCCATGAGGACGCTCGTCGAGGGGCTGCCGTCCAAGACGCTCCTCAACGTCAACGTCCCCGGCGGCCGCCCCAAAGGGATCCGGTTCACGCGGCTCGGGCATCGCGTGTACAAGGAGAAGGTGGTGGAGGAAAAGGACCCGCGGGGGAAGACCTACTACTGGATCGGCGCCGGGCCGCCGCTCTGGGACAATCGCGAGGCGACCGACATCATCGCCGTCCAGGACGGCTACGCCTCGGTGACCCCGCTGCACCTCGACCTCACCCACTACGACGCGCTCCAGCGTCTGGGGCAGTGGGAGGCCTCGCTGAACGCCCAGCTCAGGCCCCGCCGGCAACGGTGACGCGATGCTGGGAATCCCCCTCCCGCGTGATCCCATGGGCCCTGGGGCCGCGCGCTATGCGCGCGAGCGCGAGCGGATGGTCGAGGAACAGCTCGTGCGGCGCGGGATCACGGACCCGCGCGTGCTGGACGCGATGCGGAAGGTTCCCCGCCACCTCTTCGTGGAGGAGGCGCTCCGGGATCGCGCCTACGGCGACTACCCGCTGCCGATCGGCGAGGGCCAGACGATCTCGCAGCCGTACATGGTCGGGATCATGACGCAGTTGCTCCAGCTGACCGGCCGCGAGAAAGTGCTGGAGATCGGGACGGGGTCGGGCTATCAGACCGCCGTCCTGGCCGAGCTGGCTCGACGGGTCTGCTCGGTGGAGCGGATTCCTTCCCTGGCGGCCCGCGCCCGCGCTACTCTGGAGGCGTTGGGCTATACGAACGTCTGGGTCCGGACGGCCGACGGGACCTTCGGGTGGCCCGACGAGGCCCCGTTCGATCGCATCCTGGTGTCGGCGGCGTCGCCGTCGGTGCCGGAGCCGTTGTTCGAACAACTCGCCGAGGGCGGCAGGATGGTGCTCCCCGTCGGGGACACGGTCTCGCAGATCCTGACGGTGGTGGAACGCATAGAGGGAGAGATGCGCACCACGGTGGATGCCGGATGCGTATTCGTCAAGTTGATCGGCAAGTACGGCTGGGAGGGCTGAGGCCTTCTCCGCACGTTTCGCATGGAAGACCGGGGCGTAGCGCAGCCTGGTAGCGCGCCTGCTTCGGGAGCAGGAGGTCGCTGGTTCAAATCCAGTCGCCCCGACCAATTTCCCTGCTGGCAACTCGGCGTGGTGGGCGCGAGCGACTGCCCGCCCCCGATTGCCGAGCGGGCGTACGCCGTCGGCCGCGCCGTCGCCGCTGCAGGCGCCGTGCTTATCTGCGGCGGCCTGGGTGGAGTGATGCAGGCGGCAGCGCGCGGCGCCCGGGACGCGGGCGGGCTCACCGTCGGCATCGTGCCCGGCCCGCGCCATCAGGATGCCAACCCCTTCGTGGACATCACGATCGTGACCGACCTGGGGCATGCCCGGAACGCCATCGTCGTGCGCTCCTCCCACGCGATGATCGCGCTGCCCGGCGAATACGGCACGCTGTCGGAAGTCGCCCTCGGGCTCAAGATGGGGATCCCGGTCGTGGGGCTCGGGGCGTGGACTCATCTGGAGGGCGTGATCCCCGCGGCCGCCCCCGAAGAGGCGGTCGCCCACGCGCTCGAACGGGCCAAGCGCATCTACGCGACCCCGCGATGAGCCAGCCCGGGCTAAGGGTCGCGGCGGAGATTCTGGTGGAAGGCGATGTGCAGGGAGTGGGCTACCGGAACTTCGCCCAGCGCAAGGCGCTCCAGCACGGGCTCGCGGGGTACGTGATGAACCTCAGAGACGGCAAGGTCCGGGTCCGCGTGGAGGGGCGTCGCGAGGTCATCGAGGAGCTTGCCCGGGATCTCGAAAAGGGCCCGCCGCTGGCGCGGGTGGACAAGCTCTCGCTGACGTGGCTGCCGCCCACGGGGCGCTTCGCCTCGTTCGGGATCCGCTTCGCCGAGTTCGACACATGAGACGCCGTCTCCCCGGGCGAACGCGACAGTGGCTCATGGCGCTCGGGGTCGTGGCGGTGGTGGTGCCCTCTCTGGCCCACGCCCATTCCAAGCCGACGACCGCCACGAAGAGCGGGGAGACTCTCTACGAGGTCAGAGATGGGGACTCTCTCAGCCTCATCGCCAAGCGGTTCGGGGTCCGCGTCCGCGCGCTGATCGAGGCCAACCGGCTCGAGCAGCCCGATCTCCTCCGCCCAGGGCAGCGCTTG
>JACQCL010000190.1 GCA_016201645.1 Candidatus Rokuibacteriota bacterium | reverse complement strand
GCGAAGGCGACGCTCCTCGAGACCGACGGGCGCCGCTTTCTCTTTCACGTGGAGGCCCACGACGAGATCGAAAAGATCGCCGAGGGGAAACACGAGCGCTTCGTGGTGCAGAACCTCGAAAAGTTCCTGGCCCGCGCGATGGGGAAGGGAAAGCGCTAGCGGGAGAGAAAGTCGCGGAGGGCCTCGCGGGTCGAGGGAAACGCCAGCTGGTCCCAGGGGATCTCATCAGGGCCAAGCCAGGCAAGCTCCTGGATCTCGTCGCTCACCTCAGGCGCGCCGCCGACGACCCGGGCGCGGTAGACCACGATGACGACGGGAGCGCCCGGAGAGGAGTACACGCCGACCAGCCCGTCGAGGTCCACCTGGAGACCGGTCTCCTCCTCCGTTTCTCTGAGCGCAGCGCCCGTGACGGTTTCCCCCCAGTCCACGAACCCGCCCGGGAATGTCCACTTCCCCTTCGAGGGGCTGATGTTGCGTCGCACCAGAAGGATCCGGCCATCCTCGATGGGAATCGTTCCAGCCACCAGCTTCGGGTTGAGGTAGAAGACAAACCCGCAGGCCGAGCAGACGGCCTCCTCTTTTTGATCCGGGGGGACGGGAATCCTGACCAGATCGCCCCGGCAGAGCGGACAGAACCGGATGGTGGAAGGAGCCAGATGACGCGCGGCCTGATCGTCGGCACCCATCCCGCGCATTCTACCACGGGCGCGGGATGGCCGCGGGATCAGTGCCGCTTCGTCTCCTGCCCGAATCCGTCAGACGACCGGTAGCGATCCTCGGTTCCGGGAACGTAGCGCTTTTCGAGCTCCTTGAAGTGCTCGACCCGCGCCATCACGTGATGGCTCTCCGTCGGATGCCCGGCTTTGACCTGCTCCAGCGTCCACTGGGCCTGCTCCTGGTTCTTCACGAGATCTTCCATCGCGTTCCAGACGGCGTACATCGCGGCGTGCGCCGCGTAGAGCGTGACGAAGATGAACTTGTAGCCCAGCTCGCCGAGCTCTCGGAACAAGAAGGGATTCGGATCAGAACTCCACTTGAAGGACGACGAATAGTTGAACGCCAGCGGCAGATTCGGATGCGTCTGCCGCATGGCTTTGGCGAAGGCGATCGCGGGCTCCCGGCGGGCCCCGGAAAACTCGCACCACACCAGGTCCACCCCGGCATCCGCGTACGCCCGGCCTCGCCAGATCGCCTCCTCGAGGCTTCCCCCCACGGCGCCGTACGCGTCGGTCCGCGCGATCAGCACGAAGTCCCGGTCCAGGCGGTTGCGCACGTCCACCGCCGCGCGGAACTTTCCGAGGGCCTCCTCGCGGCCTACGATGGTTTTCCCGGCGATGTGGCCGCACCGCTTCGGAAACCGCTGATCCTCGAGATGGATGCCCGCGACACCGGTTTTAATGAACTCCTGGACCGTCCGCATGGTGCTGAGTGCGTTCCCGTATCCATCATCCGCGTCAGCGATGATCGGAATATTCACCGCGCTCGCGATCATCGAGGCCGTGCGTGCAACCTCGGTCATGGTGAGTAAGCCCATGTCCGGCCATCCGTTGGCCATCGCCACCGAATACCCACTCATGTAGACGGCCCGCATCCCCACGCGCTCGGCGATCTGCGCGTCCAGCGGGGTGTAAACGCCGCCCGTGAACAGGTACTCCTCGTCCTCCAACAGCCGCCGAAACTTTCTCCCCATGTGCTCCAAGGCTCCGGCCTCCCTTAGGGCTGTGCCGCCAACGACATGGCGCACCAGCGGCAGTACGTGTTCGCTTCGACCTCGATCACGCAGCTCCGGCAACAGGCGGTCCCGCATTCGTGGCAACCGACCCGCTTGAACGGCTGATCGAGCGCCATCCCGCAATTGCACGCCGTGCTCATCGCTCCTTCCTCCTCCTCAAGGTCCAGCGACTACAGGGGCTCGTAACTGAGGCCAATCTAGCGGTCAGCGCGGGGAGGGGTCAACCTTATTGTTCTTATCGGATTGATAACCATTTCTGATCAGGCTGTGATACAATCCGCACCGTGGAGATCGGTCAGATCGAGGCCTTTCTCGCGGTCGGCACCTTCGGCGGGTTCCGCCGAGCCGCCG
>JACQCL010000225.1 GCA_016201645.1 Candidatus Rokuibacteriota bacterium | reverse complement strand
GCTCCGCCGCGTGCCTCAAAACAGATACGTTGACAGGATAAAGAGGGCTGGAGAGACTATGAGCGGTGGTGGCGGGGGCGCGCGATCCTGCTCTCAATGAGGTTTGCCAGGAGCTGCGGCAGGAGATCCATGCCAGCGCCGCGGAGACCCGCCGGTACTCCGAGGCCCTTGCTGCGGAGACGCGCCGGCACTTCGATGTCGTCTCGGAGGGTATGCTGTCGAAAGTCCAGCTGGTGGCCGAGGGGCTCGTCGCGCTGGACGAGAAGGTCGAGCGGTTCCACGATGAAATCCGCCGGGAGTTCAAGAAGGTGGACCGGCGGCTCCTGCGCCTGGAAGCCCGTTAGGGGTCCTCACCCCGACCCTCTCCCGAGCAAGGAGAGGGCGTGTCGTCACGATGATTAGCTTCCTCGTTCACGAGGCCGGCCTCCAGACAACGATCCAGGATTTGGGACGGCCGGGCTATCTGCGCTACGGGATTCCTCCCTCCGGGCCCGTGGACTTGGCCTCTTTCTTGCTCGCCAATCGTCTCGTGAGGAACCCCGATTCGGCTGCGGCGCTGGAATGCACGTTGATTGGCCCCCAGTTCGAGATGCAGGCGGCGACCGTCATCGCGGTGACGGGGGCCGACATGCCGGTGAGAGTCAATAACCGGGAAATTTCGCGCTGGGCGGCTGTCCCCGTCGGCACCGGGGACGTGGTGAGGCTCGGATCGGCGCGGCGCGGCGTGAGGGCCTACGTGGCCTTCCGGGGGGGCGTTGACGTGCCGCTGGCGCTGGGCTCGCGCGCCACGTATCTCCGGGGCACGCTGGGAGGCTTCCAGGGGCGGCCGTTGAAGAAGGGCGACCTGGTGAACCTCTGCCTGTCGACTCCGGGGCCGCCGCGCGAGCGCCGGGTGAGGCCCGAGGCCATCCCGACGTACTCGGATCACGTAGAAGTGCGGGTCGTCCTCGGTCCCCAGGCGGACCGCTTTACGCCAGAAGGGATCGCCGCGCTCTTGGGCGAACCCTACGAGATGACATCGCAGGCGGATCGGATGGGGGCCCGGCTCCGGGGCCCGGCGATCACCCACACGCGCGGCCATGACATCATCTCCGACGGCGTCCCGCTCGGCGGGATCCAGGTGATAGGCGACGGGCAGCCGATCATCCTCCTGGTGGACCGCCAGTCCACCGGCGGGTACACGAAGGTGGCTACCGTCTGCTCCTTTGACGTCGCGAGAGTCGGCCAAGCCAGGCCGGGGCAGTGGCTCCGCTTCAAGGCCCTCGCCGTGCCCGAGGCCCACGCCCTCTTTCGGCGAGAGAAAAAGCGTTTGGAGGAGGCCCTCGTGTGAGGGAGGATCCCCTTTCTCGAACGGGACGAGGGGTGAGAGAATAAGGGGCAGAGGCGACAATGGCCAGGACCATCGACCTCAACTGCGACATGGGGGAGAGCTACGGCCGCTGGACCCTCGGGGCTGACGAGGCCATCATGCCCTTCATCACCTCGGCGAACATCGCCTGCGGCTATCACGCTGGCGATCCTCACGTGATGAGAAAGACCGTGGGACTCGCGCTCAAGTACCGGGTGGCCATTGGGGCCCACCCGGGACTTCCCGATCTGATGGGATTCGGTCGTCGGGCGATGGAGGTCACCCCGCAAGAGGTGAAGGACTACATCTGCTACCAGACCGGGGCGCTCCGCGAGTTCGTGAGCGCCGCGGGGGATGAGATCCAGCATGTCAAGCCGCACGGCATCCTCTACAGCATGGCCGAGCGGGACGAGGCCCTGGCCCAGGCGATCGGCGAGGCGGCGCTGGCGTCGGGCGGTCTCATCCTGATGACGCTTGCCTCCGGGAAGTACGACGCCACGTGCCGGAAGATGGGGTGCCGGGTGGCCTCGGAGGGATTTGCCGACCGCGCCTACAACGTTGACGGGACGCTCGTCTCGCGCAAATTGCCGGGGTCTCTCATTACCGATCCGCAGAAGGCGGCAACGCAGGCGGTCCGAATGGCGAAGGAAGGGAGGGTCGTCACGCTCGACGGGGTCGAGATTGACATCTCGGTGCAAACGATCTGCTGTCACGGCGACACGCCGGGCGCCGAGAAGATCGCCCGGGCCGTCCGCGAGGCGTTGGAGAAGGCCGGGGTCGCCGTCAAGCCGCTTCGCCAGTGGCTGCCCGCGCCCTAGGGCGCGCAGACAAGGCCGCGGCCACGCGGTCGCGGAGCTGAACACAAAGGAGGAAGCAAGATGAAACGTGCGATGGTCTGGGTGGTCATGATCGGGTTCGGGATTGCGGCCGCCGGCTGCGCGCCGATGCAGCCGAACGTGTACGCCTATCCGCAAAAGGGGCAGAGCGCGGAGCAGCAGTCCCGCGATGAGAACGAGTGCCAGGCGTGGGCCAAGCAGAAGACCGGGTTCGACCCGACGACCGATACCGCCAAGGGCGCGGGGCTCGGCGCGCTCATCGGCGCGGTGGGCGGGGCGGCCACGGGAGCGGCCATCGGCGCGGCTGCTGGCTCCCCCGGCACGGGGGCGGCGGTCGGCGCGGCGGCCGGAGGCCTCGGCGGTGCCGCAGTCGGTGGCGGCCTCGGGTACACGAAGAATAAGGATGGGTACGACCGCGCCTTCGCGGCCTGCATGACAGGCCGGGGCTACATCGTCAAGTAGTTCCCACTCTAGGGCTTCGCTCGTCCATCACCTCCGCCGGCAGGAGAGGGGGAAGCGCCCCACGCTTGGCCGGCGGAGGGCTTTTCCCTCATCCTCGGTGACCCATTGCGGCCCCCCCAGGGGTTCGATTAATATGGGGGGGGCTTTTTCCCCGTGGTCGTCGGCGTCCTCAAAGAAATCAAGCCCGGTGAGCAGCGCGTGGCCCTCACCCCCGCCGGTGCGCGCGCGCTCACCGAGGCGGGGCACCGTGTCTTGATCGAGCGGGGCGCCGGGAGTGGGAGCGGGATCCGGGACGAGGAGTACGTCAAGGCCGGCGCTTCCCTCGCGACGGCCGAGAGCATCTGGGCCGAGGCCGACCTGGCCCTCAAGGTGAAGGAGCCGCTCGCGTCCGAGTACGGCCGGCTCCGGGCCGGGCAGACGCTCTTCACGTATCTGCACCTGGCCCCCGCGCCTGAACTGACGCGGGCGCTCCTCCGGCAGCGCGTCATCGGCATCGGCTACGAGACCGTGCAACGCGCTGACGGGAGTCTTCCGCTGCTGACGCCGATGAGCGAGGTGGCGGGGAGGCTGGCCGTTCAGGAGGGGGCCTTTTACCTGGGGAAGGCCCACGGGGGACGCGGGATCCTGCTCTCGGGCGTCCCCGGCGTGCCGCCCGGCAACGTGGTGATCCTCGGCGCCGGGACGGTGGGCCTCAACGCCGTGAAGGTGGCCGTGGGGCTCGGGGCGGATGTCTCGATCCTGGATATCAGCCTTGACCGGCTCCGGTACGTGGACGACCTGTTCCGCGGGCAGGTGGTGACGCTGGTCTCCAACAGCTTCAACGTGGCCCAAGTGGTTCAGCGCGCCGACCTCCTGGTGGGCGCGGTGCTCGTGGCGGGAGCCAAGGCTCCCGTGCTGGTCACCGAGGCGATGGTGCAGACGATGAAAGAGGGCGCCGTGATCGTGGACGTGGCGGTGGACCAGGGCGCGTGCGTGGCGACGATCCACCCCACGACGCTCCTGGAGCCGACCTACAACCTCTACGGCGTGGTGCACTACGGCGTCGCCAACATGCCCGCCCTCGTTCCGCGCACCTCGACCTTCGCCCTCACCAATGCGACGCTTCCCTACGTGCTCGAGCTGGCGGGCAAGGGCCCCGAGCGTGCGGTCAGGGAGAATCCCGCTCTCGCAAAGGGGGTCAATGTGTGGGGAGGGAAGATCGTTCACCCCGGTGTGGCCGAATCGCTCGGCGAACCGCCTGTTGCCTTGGAGGCCTGCCTTGCCTGAGGGGAGGGCTTGAATGTCTCAGCCGTCTGACGCCCCGCTGAAGCGCACGCCGCTCTACGCCGTCCACGTCAAGGCCGGGGCCAAAATGGTGCCCTTCGGCGGCTGGGAGATGCCGGTCCAGTACGCCGGCATCATAGAGGAACATCGTACCGTCCGGCGCGCGGTCGGCGTGTTCGACGTCAGTCACATGGGGGAGTTCGAGATCGAAGGCCCGGGCGCCCTTGCTGTCCTCCAGCGGATCACCACCAACGACGCGAGCGCCCTCGCCGTCGGCCAGGTTCAATACTCGTTGCTCTGCTACCCCGATGGCGGCATCGTGGACGACCTCACGCTCTACCGGCTGGCCGACAACCGGTTCATGATGACGGTCAACGCGGCCAACATTGACAAGGACTGGGCCTGGGTGACGAGCCAGGGCCAGGGCGATTGCCGCTGGGAGAATCGCTCTAACGAGACGGGACTCCTCGCCGTTCAGGGGCCGCGGGCTGAAGCGCTGGTGGGGCGCCTGGCCGACGTGGACGTGACGGCCATCGGCTACTA
This sequence comes from Candidatus Rokuibacteriota bacterium, assembly GCA_016201645.1. Classification (GTDB taxonomy): domain Bacteria; phylum Methylomirabilota; class Methylomirabilia; order Rokubacteriales; family CSP1-6; genus JACQCL01. Next base: position 3,872 of record JACQCL010000225.1, on the reverse strand, counting down.
CCGCGTTCAGAGGGGGCGCGTGGCGGGCGTCCCCGCCGTGATCTCGCGCACGGGCTACACCGGCGAGGACGGGTTCGAGCTCTACGTGGCTGCCGCTGACACCGAGAGGCTCTGGCATGCGCTCCTGGACGGGGGGAAGGGCGACGGCATCGTGCCCGTCGGGTTGGGGGCCCGCGACACGCTAAGGCTCGAGGTGAAGTATGCTCTCTACGGCAACGACATTGACCAGACCACCAATCCGATCGAGGCCGGGCTCGGCTGGGTCGTGAAGCTCGCCAAGGGTGAGTTCGTCGGCCGGCCCCCCATCGAGCGGGTCAAGGCCGAAGGGCCCCGCCGAAAGCTGGTCGGCTTTGAGATGGTGGACCGGGCCGTCGCCCGGCACGGGTACCGGATCGTCAAGGCCGGAGCTGAGATCGGTACGGTCACCTCCGGGTCGTACGGCCCGCAGGTTGACCGCTACATCGGCGTGGGCTACGTGCCGACCGCCCACTCCAAGGTCGGCGACGAGATCGAGGTCGAGGTGCGGGGGAAGCCCCAGCGGGCAAAGGTCGTCCAGACCCCGTTTTATCCACCCAAGGTCAAGAAGCACTAGGAGAGCGTATGGGAAATTATCCGGCGGACCTCAAGTACACCAAGGAGCACGAGTGGGCGCGGGTGGAAGGAAACCGGGCGCGCGTGGGAATCACGTTCTACGCCCAGGAGCAGCTCGGGGACGTGGTGTTCGTCGAGCTCCCCAAAGTCGGCGCCAAGGTGTCCCAGATGAAGCCGTTCGGCGTCGTGGAGTCGGTCAAGGCGGTCTCCGACCTCTTCGCGCCCCTCTCGGGGGAGGTGGTGGAGGTCAATGCTGAGCTCCTCAAGAAGCCGGAGCTCATCAATCAAGACCCCTACGGCAAGGGCTGGATGGTCGTCATCCAGGTGTCGAGCCCGCAGGAAGTGAACGCCCTCTTCACTGTCAAGCAGTACGAGGAGTTTCTCGCCAAGGGAGGGCACTGACATGCGCTATATCTCCAACACACCCGCCCAGCAGAAGGAGATGCTCCGCGCCGCGGGGGCGAAGAGCGTCGAAGATCTCCTCTCGCCCATTCCGCCCAAGGCGCGGCTGTCGCGCCCCCTCAACCTGCCCGGGGCGCTGGCCGAGGCCGATCTGGTGGGCCACATGCGGGGGCTCGCCTCGCGTAACGCCGACAGCGACGAGTTCGTCTGCTTCCTCGGCGGCGGGGCCTACGACCACTACATCCCGAGCCCGATCAACCACCTCATCTCGCGCGGGGAGTTCTTCACCGCCTACACCCCGTACCAGCCCGAGGCGAGCCAGGGGACCCTCCGGACGATCTACGAATACCAGACATTGATCTGCGAGCTCACGGGAATGGAGGTGGCCAACGCGTCCCTCTACGACGGCGCCTCTGCGCTGGGCGAGGCGGCGCTGATGGCCCACGCCGCCACCGAGGGGCGGGAGCAGCTCGTCATCTCGCGCGGGGTGAACCCGCTCTACCGCGGGGTCGTCGCCACGTACGTGGAGGGTCCCGGCCTCCGGGTGAAGGAAGTTCCAGTGGGGGACGGGAGCACGGATCTGGGGCAGCTTAAAAAGGCGGTGTCGGAGAAGACCGCTGCCGTGATCCTCCAGTACCCGAACTTCTTCGGCTGCCTGGAGGACCTCGAGGCCGCCGCCGACATGGCCCACCGGGCGAAGGCGCTCTTGGTCGTCGCCGTGGATCCGGTCTCGCTGGGTCTCCTCGCGCCGCCGGGGGCGCTGGGCGCCGACATCGTCGTGGGGGAAGGCCAGGGGCTCGGGGTGCCGCTCTCCTACGGCGGGCCGAATCTGGGGATCTTCGCCACCAAGACGGACCTCATCCGCCGCATGCCGGGGCGTCTGGTCGGGGCCACGGTGGATCGGGACGGCAAGCGCGGGTTTGTGCTCACGCTCCAGACGCGCGAGCAGCACATCCGCCGGGAGAAGGCCACCTCCAACATCTGCACCAACGTCGCGCTCATCGCCCTCATGGGTACGATCTACCTGGCGCTCATGGGCAAGCAGGGGCTGCGCAGGGTCGGCGAACTCGCGCTGGCCAAGGCGCACTACGCGGCCGACGCGCTCACCAAGATCCCGGGCGTGCGGCTCCGGTTTGCCGCTCCCTTCTTCAAGTAGTTCGTCCTCCAGCTCCCGAAGTCTCCCGAACGGGTCGCCAGACGGCTCGCCAAGGAGCGCATCCTGGCGGGAATCCCGCTCAAGCCTTATGACCGGACGCTGAAGGACTGCTTGCTCGTGGCCGTGACGGAGAAGCGCACCCGGCCGGAGATCGACGCCTACGTTCAGGCGCTGTCCCAGGCCGTCGCGTGAAGGAGGGGCCAACAATGCGCGGATACGACAACAAGCCCGGTTACGACAAGCTGATCTTCGAGCTTTCCTCTCCCGGCCGCATCGGCTACTCGCTCCCGGCTCCCGATGTCCCCGATTCGGACGCAGCAAAGATCCTGCCGCCCAAGCATTTGCGCGCCACGCCGCCCGAGCTGCCCGAGGTCTCTGAGGTGGACGTGGTCCGTCACTACTCGCGCCTCTCGCAGATGAACTACGGGGTGGACACCCACTTCTACCCCCTCGGCTCGTGCACGATGAAGTACAACCCGAAGGTCAACGAGGACATGGCGCGGGTGCCGGGCTTCGCGCGCCTTCATCCCCTTGTCCCGGCGGATCAGGCCCAGGGGGCGCTCCAGCTCATGTGGGAGCTCGCGCGCGACCTGGCGGAGATCTCCGGGCTGGACGCCGTCTCCCTTCAGCCGGCGGCCGGAGCCCAAGGCGAATTTGCTGGTGTTCTGATAATCAGGGCGTACCACCTGGCTCGGGGAGAGCGGCGCACCAAGGTGCTGGTGCCGGATTCGGCCCACGGGACCAACCCCGCGTCCACCGCCATCGCGGGCTATCGGGTCATCCAGCTCAAGGCCGACGCCGAGGGCGGGGTTGACCTGCTCGATCTCGAGCGGAACTTGGACGATGAGGTCGCGGCGCTCATGATCACGGTCCCGAACACCCTCGGCCTCTTCGAGCCGCGGATCCTCGAGATCAGCGAAATGTGCCACGCCAAGGGGGCGCAGGTATATATGGACGGCGCCAACCTGAACGCGACCCTCGGGATCGCGCGCCCCGGCGACCTCGGGTTCGACGTCTGCCACTTCAATCTTCACAAGACGTTCACGACCCCCCACGGGGGCGGCGGCCCCGGGGCGGGGCCCGTCGGCGTCAAGGCTCACCTCGAGCCGTTTCTCCCGGTCCCGGTGGTCACGAAGACCGACGACGGGTTTACGCTTGACTGGAACCGCCCGAAGTCCATCGGCAAGCTCCAGGCCTTCTGGGGGAACTTCGGGATGCTCGTCCGCGCCTACACCTACATCCGCACGATGGGCCCCGACGGCCTCCGGGCGGTGTCCGACAACGCGATCCTCAACGCCAACTACCTGATGAAGCGCCTCGAGCCTTACTACGACCTGCCGCACCCCGGCCCCTGCATGCACGAGTGCGTCTTCTCGGCGCGCCGGCAGAAGAAGCTCGGCGTGTCCGCCATGGACGTGGCCAAGCGGCTCCTGGACCTGGGCTTCTACGCCCCCTCCACGTATTTCCCCATGGTCGTGGAGGAGGCGCTGATGATCGAGCCGACGGAGACGGAATCCAAGGAGACCCTGGACGCCTTCTGCGACGCGATGATCCAGATCGCGCGGGAGGCCGAGTCCAATCCCCAGGTCGTCCACGACGCGCCCGTGACGACGCCGGTGCGCCGCCTCGACCAGACCATGGCGGCGCGCCAGCCCAACCTCCGCTGGTCGCCGCGCTGATCGGAAGGGGCTCGACCGGCGGCATCCTCGCGGCGCTCGCCGCG
>JACQCL010000192.1 GCA_016201645.1 Candidatus Rokuibacteriota bacterium | reverse complement strand
TCGTCTTTCGCCTCGGGAGCGCCGGCTGGGCCGCAGAGTCCCCGCATCTCAGCGTGCCCATCCCGGCCCTCAACCCCCTCCTCCTCCTCACCAGCAGCCTGACCATGGTGCAGGCCTTTGCGATGGCCGAGCGCGGGGATTCGGGGGGGCTCCGGATTCATCTGGGGTTGACCATCCTGTTGGGCCTGGCCTTCCTGGGAATCAAGGCCTACGAGTACACCGCCGAGATCCGAGCGGGGTTCACCCCGGGCACCGGGATTTTCTGGTCGTTCTACTACACGATGACCGGCCTCCACGCCCTTCACGTGCTCGGTGGCGCCATCCTCAACTCCGTCCTGTTGGCAGCGAGACGCATTCGGAATCCGCACCGCCTCGAGCTGGCCGGGCTGTACTGGCACTTTGTTGACATTGTCTGGATCTTCCTCTTTCCACTCCTCTACCTGGCATGAGCGCTCGAGAGCGTCTCTGAGGAGGTTAACCATGGCATCTCACGGAGCGAGACCCAACTACGTCGCCGTCTGGCGGTGGCTGGTCGTGCTCATGGGCGTCGGGCTGGCTGCCAGCTTCCTCCCGGGCGGCAGGGCCCTGGCCGCCACGCTGATCTTCGCCACCGCGGCCGTGAAGGCCACCCTCGTGGCCTTGAACTACATGCACCTCAAGTTCGAGCCCCGACTGATCTACGCCATTGCGATCGTTCCGGTGCTGTTCGTCCTCGGGCTGATGGTGGCACTCTTCCCCGATTTCGTCTTCCACCGCTGAGGCGGCTCGGTCTCTCGGAGGCCCTTGTGGGACGAAACAGAGACTTCCTAGCCCTCACAAAGCCGCGGGTCATCCTGATGGTCCTCGTGACCACCTCTGTCGGGTTCTATCTCGGCTCCCAGGGACCCACGGACTGGCTCCGCTTATTCCAGACCCTTCTCGGGACCGCGCTCGCGGCGGCCGGCACCATCGCCCTGAACCAGTACCTCGAGCGCGAGGTGGACGCGCGGATGGAACGTACGCGCCGGCGGCCGCTCCCCCAGGGGCGGCTCCAGCCCGCTGAGGCGCTTCGCTTCGGCGTGGCCATCACCGCGGCGGGGATCCTCCTGCTCCTCAGCGTCGGGCCGCTCGCCTCGCTCGTGACAGCGGCCACGGTCGGCCTCTACCTCTTCGCCTATACGCCGCTCAAACGTTGCAGCTCACTCTGCCTGGTCGTGGGAGCGGCCGCCGGCGCCTTGCCTCCGGTGACCGGATGGGTCGCGGCGCGCGGGGATTTCGGAATCGGGGTCTGGGTGCTCTTCGGGATCCTGTTCCTCTGGCAGCTTCCCCACACGCTGGCTATTGCCAGCCTCTACCAGGAGGATTACGCCCGGGGGGGGATCCGGCTCCTTCCGGCGAGCCGGACGGGCGCCGACGCCCAGGCTCTGGCCGGTTGCCTGGCGCTCATCGTGGTGGGGCTGCTGCCGACGCAGATCGGCCTCACCGGGCAGGTGTACCTCGTCGGGGCCCTCACGCTGGGGGTGGGGCTCCTCGGCTGTGGGGTCCTCCAGGCACTCTCACCGTCGCTCGGGGCAGCAAGGCGCCTCTTGTTCGCCTCGCTCCTCTACCTGCCGATGCTCTTGATCCTCATGACCTTGGACAAGGCATGAGGCGCCCGCGGGGATGACATGTCGCGCGGTACCGCCGACGCCGCCCGGCTGGGGATGCTGATCTTTCTGGGATCAGAGACGATGCTCTTCGCCGGATTCGTGACCGCCTACCTGGTCTTTCGGCTGGGGGCTCCCGTTTGGCCTCCGCCACTGCAACCCCGCCTCCCCGTGGGGGTGACGGCCGTGAACACGGCTCTGCTGCTCCTGAGCGGCTACACGATGTGGCGGGCGCTCAGGGCCGCCCGCCACGGAGACCGGGCCGGCATGGCGACGGGCCTCGTTCAGACGGCGCTCCTCGGCGCCGCCTTCCTCGCGGTGCAGGGCTATGAGTGGTTCCGCCTGCTTGAGTTCGGCCTGACCGCGTCCTCCGGGATCTACGGGGGGACATTCTACGCGCTGATCGGGGCCCACGCTGTCCATGTGCTCGGCGCGCTCACCTGGCTCGCGATCGTCCTGATCGGGGCGCGCTGGGGGCGCCGCACGCCGCAGGATCACGGGAGCCTTTCCGTCTTGGGGATGTACTGGTATTTCGTCGTAGCCCTCTGGCCATTCCTCTACACGCTCGTCTACCTCGCGTGACCCCATGCTTCGCCGAACCTCATGGACCTGGTCCGTCCTCTTCGCAGGGGTCACGCTTCTCACTCGCGACGTCCAGGCCTGCGCGGTCTGCGTCGGCTGGACCGGGGGACAGGGGGCGGATCGCGGCTTTTACTGGAGCGCGCTGTTGCTCACGGCGCTGCCGTTCGCGGTGGTGGCAGTCATCGGCGCCTGGCTGGTGCGCGCCGCCCGACGCCCCCGCCAGGCTCCGGCAACTCCCGAGCCGGTCGGCCCCGAGAAGCGCTGACCGGGCCGCTCGAAGGAGAGGCGCGTTAGAGAAGGCCGTGGGTGGTGACGTGGGCCACCGCCTCGAGGCGGCTGTGAACCCCGAGCTTCCCGAAAATGTTCTGGATGTGGTTTCTGACCGTGGCCGGGCTGACGTGGAGCCGCTCCGCCATCGCTTTGGTGTTCGCCCCGCTCGTCATGAGCCGGAGAATCTCGATCTCCCGACGGGTGAGCGGGGTGGACAGGTCCCCGGGGGCAGCCGCAACCGGCTTGGACTGGGCCAGCCGCTCGCGGATGAGCACCTCCATCTCGTGGGAGACCGTGACGTCGCGGAATAGATGGACGGTGCTCCCGAGCCCGTTCCGGGAGCCCGGGACCACCAGGATGCTCACGTCGATCCAGACGGCCTTGCCGGCCTTGGTGCGGGTCGCCATCTCGAAGTGCTGCACCGGCTCCCCCATCTTCACCAGCGACTGGACGTGGCAGCCCCGGTAGCAGAGGCGGTTCCCCACCGCGTCCCGCCCGACGAAGACATCGCAGCAGGGCCGGCCGACCACCTCCCGGGCCGTGTAGCCGAGGATCTTTTCGGCGGACCGGTTCCACAGCGTGATCTTCCCCTCAGCGGTGATCACGCAGATGCCGTCGGCGGTGTTACTGATCAGTTCGTCCAATTCCATAAGGCGCTCCCGGGGCGGATTTCGGTCCGTGTTGATTCAAAGGTACTAGCAAGTGCAATGCCGAGACGAGGGGTGTTGGAATCTCCCATTCATTCCGCCACTTAGCGGGGCCCCCCCGGGGTCAAGAGCGGGGCACGAATGCCCTAGGTGAGGAAGGAGCGCCTCACCGCCAACCCCCGTTGACTAAGGTAGGCCACTCGGGTGAGAGTGGGGCGACGTACTCCCAGGGAGGACCCCATGCGATCGCTACTCTGGGGACTGGCGGGGCTCCTGCTGCTGCCGGCGTCGGCGTGGGCCGCCGACGAGGGCGAACACCTCTTCATCCAGAAAGGGTGTATCGGCTGCCACGGAGTAGGCGCCCACGGCGGCGCGGGGCCGGATCTCGCCAACACCCCGCTGTCCCTCGAGCAGTTGAAGCAGCAGGTGAGAACCCCCCGGGGCCAAATGCCATCCTTGCCGGCTTCCGTCGTGACCGACGAGCAGCTCCAGAAGATCCACGCCTATCTCAAGACCCTCACCGCCAAGCGCGACAAGCTGACCGACCCGCCGAAGGGCGAACAGACCGCCGCCTCCTGCATTGAGTGCCACAGGAAAGCCAACCCGGTCCTGGTCGCTCAGTACGAGTCCTCGGCCATGTTCAAACCGAGGCGCCAGAATCCCCGGATCCCCGTGACCACCCCGGAGGCCAATTCCTGCGCGGTCTGCCATGGCACCAACCACACCGAGATCACCCAGGTCCGAGGGCGGGTGTCCGAGAAGGTCTGCGCCGCCTGCCACCTCCAGATCTATCAGGACCACGTGGCTGATGCCGGGCACTCGTACGGGCCCGGGCCGGCCGGAATCGGGACCAACTGGGACCGGAACATCAAGGTTCCCCACTACAAGCAGATGCCGCGGAAGGTCATGGAGATGGGGTGCGACCCCTGCCACGCCCAGGCCGGCGCCACCGACGAGCCGTTCTGGGATGACAAGGAGAAAAAGTATACGGACCTGTCGAGCCTCCCCTACCGGAACGGCTGCATCGCCTGCCACACCCGCCACCGGTTCGACCCGGCGGAGGCGCGCCGGGCTGAGGCGTGCATGACCTGCCACATGGGGCCCGATCACCCGAACTGGGAGGCCTACTCCACTTCCAAGCACGGCGCGGTCTATCTCACCGACGGCCAGAAGTGGGAATGGTCGAAGTCCATGGCGGAGGCCCGCTACAATGCCCCGACCTGCGCTTACTGCCACATGCTCTACATAGACAAGGACGGCAAGCGCACGGTCAGCCACAACATGACGCGGAAGATCGTCTGGGGAATGGGGGTGCAACCGGCCCTGGGCCAGCTCGAGGACATCACGAAGACCCCGGAGAACCGCGCCAAGCGCAACGAGATGATCAAGGTCTGCCTGACCTGCCACTCCGAGGTGAAGGCGCGGGAGTACCTGGAGTCGGCCGACGCCCACAAGCTCATGGGCGACGCGCTCGTCTTCGAGGCGCGCGAGACGCTGCGCGGGCTCTTCAAGGACCAGATCATCGAGCCCCACCGGCGCGCGCTGTCGGCGGGGCTCCTCCCCGGCCCCCGCTACACCGCGGTGGAGGATGTGCCCGGGGGGACCTTCTGGCCTGCCGGCCTCTACTACGACGTCCAGCCCGTGGAGCGCGAGTACTTCGACATGTTCTTCTTCGCCAACCTCAAGTCCTACAAGGGCGCCTTCCACATGAGCCCGGACTACGCGTGGTGGTACGGCTACGCCGAGGTGCTGGGGCACGCGAGCCGCATCCGGGAAGAGGCCGAGCGGCTCAGGACCGAATACCGGACGACGGTCCGCACCAACTTCATGCTGTACACTGGCCCCCTGATGGTGCTGGCCGTCGTGGGGGTGGTCTGGGCGGGCCGGACCCTCTATCTCCGCCGCAAGAACGGTCAGCGCAAGGCCTGACGACCGCCCCGAGGGGGTCAGGTCTTGCACTGCAACAATCCTCAAGCAATGCGTGATTGCAAGACCTGACCCCTACTGCCTGACCCCTACTGCCAACCCAGCTTCTTCTTTGCATCCTCGGTCATCATCTCCGGAGTCCACGGCGGGTCCCACGCGAATTCCACCCCCACCGCGTCCACTCCATCGAGCGTTCGGACGACCCGCTTGGCCTCTTGAGCGAGGAAGTCCCCCACGGGACAGCCGGGGGAGGTCGTGGTCATCTTCACTCGGACGATGCCGTCCTCAATGCTGACCCCATAGACGAGGCCTAGGTTAACGATATCCACGGGGATCTCGGGATCATAGACCTGCTTCAAGGCGTCAAGGACCTGCTCCTCAGTCGGACTCATTCTGGCCTCCCTGCCCTGAGGCGATTGCTCGAATGGTATTCCCGAGGAAGAGGATGATCGCCAGCGCGTTCCCCAGGCCACCCCACTTCTGCCCTGGCGTCCAACCCGCGAGATCTGCTCCGACGCGGAGCAGGAGCGAGAGGTGGAGCAGCGCCCAGTGGGCGTAAAACGCAGGT
>JACQCL010000186.1 GCA_016201645.1 Candidatus Rokuibacteriota bacterium | reverse complement strand
GAACACTTCCAGCTCTCCTGGAGCCTCTGGCTCGTGGGGGTAGTCCTGATCGGCGGGATCGGCAGCCTCCACGGGGTGGTGTTCGGCTCGATCTTCGTGACAGTGATCCTGGAACTGCTCAAGCTCGCCGTCTTCCCGCTCTCGGACATCTATCCGGCGCTGAGCGAGCGGTTCCTCTACGTGAAGGAAGCTGCCTTCGGCCTGGCAATCGTGCTCTTCCTGCTCTACGAGCCCAGGGGGCTTGGGTACCGGTGGCAGCAGGTTAAGAACTACTTCAACCTCTGGCCCTTTGCCTACTAACCGACAAGGAGGCGTGACATGAAGCGACTCGTGCTCTGGATGATGGCCCTGATCCTGGCGCTTCCGTTCGTCGCCGGAACCGGCTCGGCTCAGGAGATCAAGCTGGGATCGCTGAACGACCTGACCGGCCCCACCTCGGACGTCGGCAAGGACATCGCTTTGGGGATCCGCGAGGCTGTGCAGTACGTGAACGACACGGGCGGGATCAACGGCAAGCGGATCCGCCTCTACCTCTACGACTACGGCTATCGGGTCCCCGAGGCGATCACGACGTATAAGCGCTTCAAGAACTTCGACCGGGTGGTCGGGGTTCTCGGATGGGGCACCGGTGATACCGAAGCACTCTCCCCGACAGTGGGCAAGGACCAGATCCCGTACCTCTCGCACTCGTTCGCGGCGGCCCTCACGGACGCGAAAAGGGCTCCCTACAACTTCGTCTACGGCACCGACTATTCCTCCAACGCCCGCGCTGCCATGACCGCCTGGTTCGATGAGGTCTGGATGAAGGACCCACGCTTCCGCGAGGCCCGGTCGAAGGGCGAGAAGCCCCGGATCGTGATGTTCTACGCCTTCCCGGTGCCGTACGCGAGCGCCCCCATCAGGGCGCTCAAGAACCACGCGGCGTTCCTCGGCTTCGAGATAGGCCCGGACCAGGACGTGTCGCTCACGGCGCTGGACACCAAGAGCCAAGTGCTGGGGGCGAAGGCCTTCAAACCGCACCTGGCCTGGCACGGCAATACGACCATGTCGGTGGCGGCCACGATCAAGGATGCCCACGCCCTGGGCCTCGGCGCCGATCACATCGTCAACAACTGGGGGTACGACGAGAATCTGGTTCGGCTCGCCGGCCCGGCAGCCGAAGGGGTGATGGGGATCGCGGTCACCGCGTTCTACGGCGACAAGGTCCCGCTGATGGACAAGGTCCTCGAATACGGCAAGCGCATGAACCCGGGCGTACCTCAGGAGGCCCGGATGATCCGCACCGTCCAGGGCTGGTCTCAGGTGCTGATGATGGCCGAAGGGATGCGGCGCGCCGACAAGGCGGGCAAGCTCACCGGTCCCAGCCTCAAAGAGGCCTTCGAGACCTTTAGGGAGTGGACTCCCGGGCTAGGACTCCAGCCCGTCACGCTGAATGTCTCGGATCACCGCCCCGGATCGGTCATCCCGATCTACCGGATCAAGGGCGGAAAGTTCGAGCTGGTGAAGCGAGTGGACCTGAAAGCGAAGTGGGCCAAGGAGTGGTACGGCGAGTGGTTCGGGTACTAGTCGGTGCTCAAGGTTAACAACATCGAGGTCCTGTACCACGAGGTGATCCTCGCTTTGAAGGGGGTGTCTCTCGAGGTGCCCCCGCGCGGCATCGTGGCCCTCCTCGGCGCCAACGGAGCGGGTAAGAGCACGACGCTGAAGGCCGTCTCAGGGCTACTCAAGCACGAGAACGGCCGGGTAGCGGAGGGCTCCATCGAGTTCTTGGGCGAGCGAATTGACCGGAAATCGGCCGAGGAAATCGCCCGGATGGGGATCATCCAAGTCATCGAGGGGCGCCGCGTCTTCGAGCACCTGACGGTGGAGCAGAACCTCATCGTCGGGGGCCACTTGCGGCAGGACCGTGGGGCCATCGCCAGCGGGCTCGAGATGGTGTACCACTATTTCCCGCGGCTCAAGGAGCGGCGCACGGTGGCCGCCGGGTTCGTCAGCGGCGGCGAACAGCAGATGCTGGTGATCGGCCGCGCCCTCATGGCCGGGCCCAAGCTGCTCCTCCTGGATGAACCGTCCATGGGGCTGGCCCCGCTCCTGATCAAGGAGATCTTCGAGATTCTCACGCGGCTCAATGAGAAGGAAGGCATTCCAATCCTGCTGGTGGAACAGAATGCGAAGCTCGCGCTCTCGGTGGCGCGCTACGCGTACGTGCTCGAGACCGGTCGGGTCGTGATGGACGGCGATTCCGAGAAGTTGCGGGAGAACCCCGACATCCGGGATTTCTACCTCGGGCTCACGGACTTAGGTACGCGAAAGAGCTTTAGGGCCATCAAGCACTATAAACGGCGAAAACGGTGGGTGTCGTGAACCTTCCGATGGAGGGAGGAGGAGGAGTCATGAATCGCCTTGCAATGTCTCTGGTAGGCATCGTCGTTGCGGCAGTCGCCCTAGGCGGGTGCGCGAGCATGGAGGCCGGGATGGACGGGGGCATGGGCGAGCCCCAGGTCAAACTGGATCGAGTCGAGGTGGCCGCCTACTTCCCGTTCGCCCCGCCCCCGGCCCGGGTGCCGCTGGTTCTGGCCTTCGTGTTCAGCGTGACGAACCCGAGCGGCCAGACTGTGTCGCTGGAGGAGCTCCGGTTCTCCTACGCCTTCGAAGCCAAGGGGCAATACTTCACGCTGAACTCCCCGGCGGCGTACGACACCATCCACATCCCGCCCAAGTCCACCAACACGGTGCGCGTCGTGAGCGTGCTGGATTCGGCCATTGTCCCGGCCACGTTGGCGGTGACCCAGGGGTTCCGCCTCCAGGAGCTGGACCTGAAAGGGCCGGACGTGGTCAAGGAGTGGTGGGAGAAGATCGGCGACTTCCCCTACGGGATCCGAGTCTCAGAGGGCGTGGCCACCTTCGCCACCGCCAAGGGAGCCAGGCTGGTCTCCTTCCAGGACTCTTTCCCCAAGAAGTGAAGGCCGGCGGGACGGCGCCGTGAAGGCGGTCGATCGGCGCACGGGGTACTGGGATCGCGCGAAGGAAACGATGGCGCCCGTAGCGCGCCGCCGGTATCAAGAAACCTGGCTCCGCGCGCTGGTGAAGCTCGCCTGGGAGCGGGCGCCCGGCGTTCGGCGGCGGATGGAGGCAGCCGGGCTCCGCCCGAAAGATCTGGTGAGCCTGGGGGCGCTCAGCCGCCTTCCCGTCCTCAAGAAAAGCGCCCTGCCCGATCTCCAGAAAGCCGACCCGCCCTTCGGAGGCTTCTGTACGGTTCCGATGAGGAAGGTCCGCAAGGTCTTCGTCTCCCCCGGCCCGATCTTCGAGCCGATGGGACCCGAGGCCGGCGGTTGGCACGCTGAGGTCGGCCTGTACGCGGGCGGCTTTCGTCCTGGCGACATCGTCCTCAACACGTACGCCTACCACCTCACGCCGGCCGCCCACATGATCGACGAGGCGCTTACCCTCATCGGCTGCACGGTCATTCCGACGGGTGTAGGGAATACCGACACCCAGGTCACGGTCGCCAGGGACGTCGGAGCGACCGCTTATCTCGGGACGCCGAGCTTTCTGATGACGATCCTCAAGCGTGCCGGGGAGATGGGGGTTGGGCGGCTTCCGTTCCAGGTCGCCCAGGTGGGCGCGGAGGCGCTACCCGAGTCCCTGCGTCGGACCTTCGAGGAGCAGTACGGGATCATGACGCGGCAGGGGTTCGGCACCGCCGACCTCGGCATGGTGGCCTACGAGTGCCGCGAGAAGACCGGCATGCATCTGGTGGATGACGCCATCATCCAGGTCTGCGATCCTCGGAGCGGAGAACCGCTCCCGAACGG